>JANQLI010000072.1 GCA_028280675.1 Alphaproteobacteria bacterium | reverse complement strand
GCATATCCATGCGCGCCGCCTCTGCATCAAGGGGAGTGATGACCGCGCCATGGGCGTTGATGCGCTCGGTCACCTCAACCACATCTTCGTAGAGAAGCGCAGGTCGTGTGATCTCAAGCGCAAAAATATTCGGGCGCTGTTGATAGCCAATCCGTAAAGCATCGCGAAAGCCGCGCGTGGTGACGAACAAAGTGCGGTCGCCTGCGCGCTCAAGCAGCGCATTCGTCGCCACCGTTGTGCCCATCTTCACCGCATTGATGCGATCCGATGGAATTGGCGCATGTTTATCCACTCCCATGAGGGTGCGCATGCCATGCAGGGCGGCGTCATGGTACTGTTCCGAGTTGTCGGAGAGCAGTTTATGGGTGATCAATGCGCCATCGGGTGTTTTGGCGACGATGTCGGTGAAGGTGCCGCCGCGGTCGATCCAAAAATCCCACTTTCCCGTCTTCGCCATTGCTTTGTCGCCCGCGCTTCTCTAGAACTCGCTGTTCACCGTTTATCCCAGGTGTTGCTCAGTGTGGTAATTGAGAGAGACGGTGCGAACAAGCCTTATCAGCGTGAGATCACTATGCGATGTCCATTTGGGGTAAAATAGCAGGGGCTGCGGCCGGTTTTGCCCTTGGCGGTGGACCGCTTGGCGCGCTGGTTGGCGGGCTTGCTGGGCATTACGCGATTGATAAACGGCTCGATCCGGAAGCGCGCGAACAACGCCGGCAGATTGCCTTTACCATTGGGGTGATTGCGCTTAGCGCTAAAATGGCCAAGTCTGATGGTGCTGTGACGCAAGGGGAATTCGACGCCTTTCAAGAGGTCTTTCACGTGCCGGAAGACGAATTCGCCAATGTGCGCCGGGTGTTTCACATGGCCCAGCAGGATGTCGCCGGTTACGATGGCTATGCGGCGCAGATCGCCAATATGTTCCCCGACAATCCGGGCGTGCTGGAAGATTTGCTGGATGGGCTGTTTCATATTGCCTTGGCCGATGGGGTGATCCACCCAGGCGAGGTCGACTTCTTGCGTCACGTGGCCGAGATTTTCGGTTTTTCCGATCTCGAGTTCGAGCGCATCAAAGCCGGCCATGTCGGGGCCGATGCGTCTGACCCCTACTTAATATTGGGCATTGATCGCGCGGCGACGGACGCGCAAGTGAAGCAGGCCTATCGTAAAATGGCCCGCGAGCATCACCCCGATGCTTTGGCGGCGCAAGGGGTGCCGGACGAATTCCGCGAGCTGGCGCATGAAAAAATCGCCGCTATTAATGGCGCTTATGAGCGGATTTGCAAGGATCGCGGCATCAGCTAGGGCTGGTTTTGCCCGCCGTCTTGGAATCGCCAGATTCCTCCTTATATAATGTCAGACGATAAGCTTCTGGAGACGTCGATGCCCTTTGATGAGTCTGGCCCGCGCCGCGAATTTCCCTTCGAAAAGACAGTGCGCAGCCGCTATCACAGTTTTCGCAGCCGTAAAGTGCACGGCCTGTCCAGCCTGTTTGAACTTGCTGGGCTGATTGTCTTCATGGCTCTGGCGACATTTGCTTTAGCGTTGATCACCCTCGTCCTGATGCTCGTTCTCTTCGCCGCGCCGTTTTTTATTCTTGCGACCGCTGCGCTGCGCTGGCTCTCGCCGCACCGGGCCGAGCCTTATCAAGCGCCCCGCAATCCGCATCGCGACCCGGATGTGACCATCATCGATGTGGAAGTCGATCGGTCGTAAAATTGCATAAGACTTAAATATAACTTTACCGATTCTCGCCGCAGTTAACTTTGCCGCTCACGCGATGGTGACGTTCTTCTTCTCCCCCTGCATATGTTAAGACGTTTGCGGCCCAGACTCGCAGCATTCCCGCCGTTTACGGTTCTGTCCAATGGGCTTTCACCTCCCTTTCAAGCAAACGTGAAGGGTCTTGATTTCCCTTTTTGACCTCGATTGCTCACTCTCTCCCTGATCTTACGGGGTCATCGTTTTTAACCATCCTTTCTTTTCAACTGGGAGAGACATCATGAATACGAAAGCAAAAACCTCTACAGCTTTGATTGCGGCAAGCGCATTAACTGCGGCTTTGTCTATGGCGGCACCGTCAATGGCGGCCGATGATATGGAAAAATGTTATGGCGTCGCCAAAGCAGGCGCCAATGACTGTGCCTCCAGCATTCCTGGCTCGACCTGCCAAGGCACTTCCACAGTCGATGCGGACCCGAATGCATGGATTTATGTGCCTGCTGGCACGTGCGATAAACTCGTTGGCGGCAGCACCTCAGCAAAAGACGCATAAATGTGATGCGTGAGGGGTCAACACGCACTGACCTTCAAGGCCCGATCCCAGCCCGTGCTGGGGTCGGTCTGAAGGCGGAGCATTACCGTGATGTGCTAGAGAGACAACCGGATCTCGGGTTTT
>JANQLI010000307.1 GCA_028280675.1 Alphaproteobacteria bacterium | reverse complement strand
AAGTTTACGTCTTGCATCATTCGCCGCCTTTCAGCATCGTCTTGATGGCCTCTGCTATATCTGTCAACGGCAGAATATATGAGCACAGCCCCGCTTCCGCAATGGCGCCAGGCATGCCCCAAACCACAGAGGTTTTTTCATCTTGCGCTATGACCGAGCCGCCAGCATTGATGATGGCGCGCGTGCCATTTAATCCATCACGCCCCATCCCGGTCAACATGATAGCAAGAGCTCTCTGGCCAAAGAGCGTTGCCACAGCGCCAAACATAGGGTCCACAGAGGGACGGCAGAAATTAATTTGCTCTGTCTGTGAAATCACTGTCATCACCTGGCCCTCATTCGTTGCAAAGGACATGTGATAATCGCCTGGCGCAATATAGACTTTGCCAGCCTCTAAAATTTCGCCGTGAGTGGCCTCTCTGCATTCAAGGCCAACGGCTTTTGTGAGGTGTTCAGCCAAAAGCGCAGTGAAGGTTTTCGGCATATGCTGCGTAACGACCACGGGCGGCAGGCTGCTGCCTTTCAGCTCTGTCAGGACATGTTGCAAAGCTTGCGGGCCGCCGGTCGAGGCGCCAATAGCAATAATTTCAGGCTGCGCATCAGAGACCGGCTGATAAGCGTATGCATGATCAGGTTTTTGATGCGGCGTGCGCAGCGCATCTTCAAGCTGAGAACTTGTGTCAACCACCGTTTCTTTCACGACAGGCAAGAATTCGTCGCGCTCTTCACGGATGATTTCGCCAAAGATTCGGATTTTCTCAAACAGCTCACGCTGATAATCCACAGCGCTGGTCATACTCTGTGTTGCGCTTGGCTTGGTAATGTAATCAGCCGCACCGAGGTCAAGGGCTTCAAGGGTAATCGCCGCACTGCGCGTCGATAAAGAAGAGGCGACGATAACTTTGACACCCGGCTGTGTTTTGAGCATTTGCGGGAGCGCAGTCATGCCGTCCATAACAGGCATGTCAATATCAAGCAGAATAATTTCCGGTTTTGTCGCCCGCATGCTTTTCAAGGCTTGCAGGCCGTTGCCACATGTGGCGACAACTTCGATATCCTCAACGCGTGCGGCCCACGTGCGCACCAGACCACGCACGGTCGCAGAATCATCTACAACCATGATCCGGTAAGGATAGGCCGATGCTGTTGCTGGACAAGAGTGTTGAGGGACTGGCTTGAGCATAATGTTAGACCAACCCCACCTGACATAATTTCGATTCAATAATTTCGCGATCAAACGGCTTCATGATGTATTCATTTGCGCCAGCCCCGATCGCTTCGGTAATATGATTGATGTCATTCTCAGTGGTGCAAAACACAACAACCGGATTTTCTCCGCCATTTTCTTTACGAAGCGCGCGCAGAAAATCGATCCCGTTCATGACCGGCATATTCCAATCAAGCAGAATGACGTCCGGCATACCTGAACGGCATTGCTCCAGGGCATCTTGACCATGCTCCGCTTCGGAGATGTCAAAATTCAACTCTTCCAGAATACGCCGCGCAACGCGGCGGATTACTTTCGAGTCATCTACAACAAGACATTGTTTCATCTTCCCGTTCCTATCTTGTCCTTTAGGACATGCCCTTTCTTGATTTGACGCCGTGCGCCAATTTGAGGTTCAACACTTCAAAGACATCCAGCACCACCATCAAGGCGTCATCAAGTCGATAAACGCCTTTGGCAAAACGCCGCCACGCAGGGTCAAGATGAGATGGATTCTCTTCGTAAAAATCTGCCGTCAGGGATAAAACGTCACCAACGGTGTCAACCATCAGGCCGTATGATTCTCCCTCATACTCCAAACGGATAGCCATTTGCGCCGAAGCACTATCTGGTTTTGGCAGCCCAAGCGAGGCATGGCCATCAATCATGGTGACAATCGTGCCGCGCAGATTTAAAACACCTGCAATCGTCTCATCTGAAAGCGGGACTGCGGTTAAACTCTCCGGCATAAAAATATCTTGGATCAGCTCCACAGGCATTCCAAACACCTGATCGGCGATGACGAAGGATAAGTAATCCTTCGTGCTTTGATCCACTTGTGCTTGCACGCTTTGGGTCATGCCGCAACTCCATCCGCATGCGCGGTACCGGGTGCGGTCACCATCGCCGTTGGGTCAAGGATCAACACAACATGTCCGTCGCCCAGTATGGTGCAACCGGAATAAACGGAAAGCTTTTGCAAAAGACGCGACAAGGGTTTGACCACGATCTCTTCTGTGTCAAACACCTGGTCTACAATAAGACCGAATTGTTGTTCGCGAATTTGCGCCACAATCACATAGTGCGTCTCAATACCCTCATCGGTGACCACATCTAACGTCTCGCTTAGGGACAAAACCGGCAGCAACGTCTCACGCAAACGCAGAACAGCGCTGTTATGAATATGTTCAATGTTATGTTCGGATTGACCGCCGACTTGCACAAGCTCTTTCACATAGAGTTGCGGGAGAGCGAACTTTTCATCGCCAACCCCAATCACCAAAGCATTGTGGATCGACAACGTGAGAGGAATTTTGATGGTGAATGTCGTCCCTTGACCTGGGACGGATCGCACACTGACCGAACCGCCAATCATTTCAATGTTCGCACGGACAACATCCATCCCCACACCGCGCCCTGAGACATTACTCACCGCCTCAGCCGTTGAAAATCCGGGGTGGAAAATAAACGTGGTCAGCGCCTCTTCGCTCATCGCCTGGATTTCAGATGCTGTTGCAAGCCCCTTCTCAAGAACCTTCTCTTTAATACGACTCATATCAAGACCTTGGCCATCATCTGCAATATCAATGAAGATATGACCACCTTCATGACTTGCAGAGAGGCGGAGCGTTCCCTGTTCTGACTTCCCTGCGGCACGCCGTTGATCGGCGGTCTCAAGGCCATGATCGCATGCATTACGTACCATATGTGTGAGCGGGTCTTTGATCAGCTCCAAAACCTGGCGGTCAAGCTCGGTCTCGTCGCCCTGCATCTGCAGATCAATTTTCTTATCTAACTCAACCGCAATATCCCGCACCAATCGCGGCAGCTTTTGCCATGCCGTACTGATCGGCTGAAGCCGCGTTTTCATAACATTGTCTTGTAATTCTGCTGTAATCGACGACAGGCGTTGTAATGGGCTGTGGCTATCTGTGTCTTGGCTATCGCGCATTGTTTGCAAAAGTTGATTACGGGTGAGCACCAACTCACTCACCATTGTCATCAGATCATCGAGAGCATCTGTCGTCACCCGCACTGTTTGCGATTTTACGGAGCGCGCCTTCACGGTTTCCGTTTGTGCGCTCTCTGGAACATCCTCACCATGGCCATCCGCGACGCCCAGTAGACATGTAATTAGGTTAACGTCATCACCGTCAGGCTCAACGGCTTCGGATTCGAGATGGGTAAGAATGACTTTGATCTGGTCAATGGCCTCTAAGATCAATGTCACAGAGGACGGTGTAACCGTCAGTTTTCCATCACGAATCTTCCCAAGGACTGTTTCAGCCGCATGCGCAAGCGCCTCAAGGCGCGGCAGCCCAATAAATCCACACGTTCCCTTGATTGTGTGAATAGCGCGGAAAATAGTGTCCAGCACGTCCTGGTTGGATGGATCTTGCTCAAAACGCACGAGCTCACGATCAACCACATCGAGATTTTCTGCGGTCTCGTCCAAAAATTCGCTTAAGAGATCGTCCATATAAACGGCCCGCCGATTACTGCCTGCGTCAGGTTCCAACAGTCGGCTATTATCAGCGGGAGAAGTTAAGATCCTTTAAAGCGTAAACGACATGCGCAAAAAGAGATATGTTAGGAAAGCATTAGGGAAGATTAAATTTAGGTTACAGAAATTTGCACTTTATCATCCGTAGCCTGACAAATTATCTTCAATTCGCTGCCACGGGCAATCAGGCCAGTCAGATAAGGTTGAATAGAGCGCGGATTGAGCATTTCCTCGGTCACGTCTCCGGCAAGGGCTTTTTGAACATCCTCATTCAATGTCGCCCGGTCCCCTTCAGCCAAAATGACGAGTTTTGCCGCTTCTTCTTCCCCGCCGAAAACAATCCGCAACATCCCACCACGGGGAAT
>JANQLI010000258.1 GCA_028280675.1 Alphaproteobacteria bacterium | reverse complement strand
TCCCCGGGGCTTTTAGTTTCTTGATATATCCTCTTAATCGTCGCGGTAGACTTTCTCTTGGCGTTCGTGACGTTCTTGCGCTTCCAAGCTCAGTGTTGCAATGGGCCGGGCATCCAGACGCTTCACCCCAATCGGCTCGCCCGTTTCTTCACAATAGCCATAGGTGCCTTCATCAATCCGGCGCAATGCAGAATCAATTTTAGAAATCAGCTTCCGTTGCCGATCCCGCGTCCGCAATTCTAAGGCGCGCTCTGTTTCCGAAGACGCCCGATCCGCGAGATCCGGATGCTGCGTGGTGTCTTCCTGCATATTTTGAATAGTTTCTTTGTTGCCCTGGAGAATTTCCAGTTTCCAGTTTTCCAATTTCACCCGGAAATATTCTTGCTGCCGTTCGTTCATAAACGGCTCATCATCTGTTGGGGCGTACTCTGCCTCTACCGCTTTTGTACTCATATAACCTCACTCCTCAACCCTCGATTTCGAGATTTTGGCCGGGAGTATATGGAGACAGGCCGCCTGCATCAACACTTGATTAAGCCAATGATCGCAATAACTTACGGAAGTATAACCGTTTTAAGACAAAGAATCGCGGGAAGAATCGGAGATTATTTCTGCATTTGCCATTTGGCGATTTCAACACGTGCCCGCAATTCAACCTCATCAATGAGAGCGCTTAGCTCCGGGTCCTGGAATGTGTCGCGACGCCTTTCCACCATCTGAATCAGCCGATTTAACTTGCTAAGCGGCACACATCCGGCAATCAATCCCAAACGAATGTCTTCAAGCATATCAAGCATGTCATGGGCGTGTTTGATGGCTTGCTTCTTCCCCGTAGCCGCATCCCCCACTTCCTGAAGAGCGAGAATAGAATCAACTGCAGCCAAAGATGAGGTTCCTGAAACAGGAGCACTCTCCACAGGACTTTGCGCATCACTGACGTGAAAACTCTCACCCGATGGCGAAGCGGCCCCCGCTTTTTTTCGCGCAGGTGATGTGGCGCCGACACGATTGGGTACACTGATGCGCATTGGTCTTCCGTCACTTTCACTTCAAACACTAACAAAAGGTTAGTACAAACGATCCTTAACATGTCGCAGCACGGTTAATGTTCACCTAACAATCCATCATCACGCGGCAGAAATGTTCATCAAGGCGGCATTTTTTTCCGCCTTTCTCATCAGCTCAACACATTATTGGTTCTAAAAACCCCAGAATTCTCAGCAAAATCCTCTTTACCAAACTGGCATGATTTTCGCGATGGAAAAACTGCGCAAGAAACGCGCGCTGAGACGAATAATATCGAACGGAAATCACATGACCGCTTCAGTACACGGCATTAAAAAAGTTGCTCTCCTGATCATGTTGGTGATTTGGGGACTTATTGCATTGGCGCCTCAAGCCTTTGCGCTTTCGCGGATCAAGGATCTCGCCGATGTGGAAGGCGTGCGTGATAACTTGCTGGTCGGGTATGGTCTGGTTGTCGGTTTGAATGGCACAGGTGACAGCCTGAACAATTCTCCGTTCACCAAACAGAGCCTCGAATCCATGCTTGAGCGCATGGGTGTGAATACGCGCGGTTCCGATCTTAAAACCAAAAATGTCGCCGCCGTGATGGTGACTGCAAATCTCGCACCGTTCGCGACGCAAGGCACACGCACGGATGTCACGATCAGCGCACTTGGCGATGCCAAAAGCCTGCGCGGCGGGACGTTACTTGTCACGCCTCTTGTCGGTGCCGACAGTGAAGTTTACGCTGTGGCGCAAGGATCGATCGTTGTCGGCGGCTTTACCGCTGAAGGCGATGGCGGCTCCGTCAGCAAAGGTGTCACCACCAATGGCCGTATTGCCAATGGCGCCATTGTCGAACGTGAGTTGAACCATCAATTTGCTGGTCTGCGCCAACTGCGCCTTTCTTTACGCAATCCAGATCTGACCACCGCCAAACGCATGGCCGATGCCATCAACACCTATCTCGGCAGCGATGCGGCAACGACATTGAACCCAACGACGGTGACTCTCGCCATCCCAGGCCAATTCAACGGTAACATGGTCGCGCTTTTGTCGGAAATTGAACAGTTACGCGTCCAACCCGATCAAATGGCGCGCGTTGTGATTGATGAACAATCCGGCATTATCGTCATGGGTCAAGAGGTGCGCGTGAATAAAGTGGCCATCGCGCAAGGAAACCTAACCATCCGCGTGACAGAAACACCCCAAGTCAGTCAGCCATCGCCTTTTGCTGAAGCTGGCGAGACAGTCACCGTTCCACGCACGGACATTGAAGTGGATGAGGATGCAGACAACAAATTGATGATCTTAGAAACCGGCGTCACCCTGCAAGAACTTGTCAATGGTCTCAATGCCCTCGGCGTTGGCCCCCAGGACATGATTTCGATCTTGCAAACGTTGAAAGCCGCTGGCGCTCTCCAGGCTGAGGTTGAGGTGATCTAAGATGGCCTTTGATAATCTCACCAGTTCCGCCCTTTTCGATCTAGCGCAAAGCAAAAGCCAAAGCGCGCAAATCAAGGCCAAAACCGAAGCGGTAAATAAGAATACGGCGGCTCGCGACGCTGCAGAAGAATTTGAAGCCATCTTTCTCGCGACCATGTTTGAGAGCATGTTTGCGGGAATCAAAACAGATGGCCCCTTTGGCGGCGGCCATGGCGAACAAGTATATCGCTCTATGTTGCATCAAGAATATGCCAAATCGATCGCAAAGAATGGCGGGGTTGGCATTGCCGATAATCTGTTTAACGAGATGATCAAGGTGCAAGAGCAATTACAAAAGGAGACGCCCTAATGCCTCTCGCCGCCCACAACCCCACAGATCGTGTTGAGCAACTCATCATCTTAACAGACCGCCTGACTGCACTGATTAAGCAGGAAACGGTCTTGCTGCAAGAGCACCGTGCACAAGAGATCACAGCATTCCAAGATGAACGTGCGAAGCTCTCAACACTTTATGCGCAAGAAATGGCATTGATTAAAGAAAATAAGGCCTTGATCGAAGGTGTCGAGTCAAAACTCTCCGCTCAACTTAAAGACAAAACCGCGACCTTTCAGAACGCATTGGATAACCATGCATCTATCTTAAAGCGCGTTCAGAGCGTAACGGAAGGCATGATCAAAGCCGTCGCGGAAGACCTCGCCGAGAAAAATACATCCCAAACACATTATGGGAATGACGGCGCCTTACGCACACACCAAGATACCAAGGCCGCATCATTAAGCGTCCACCAGGTTGTCTAATCTGCCGTCAGGACAAATATGAATGTGACGGCCATCACACATTCAGCAAAAAACGCCTTTATTCATCTGCTGTTCAGCAAAAAACCACATTCCTGCCATGCCCTTGATGGGATTCGGCCATATCCGTTTGGATAATTGACGCATCACAGAAATGCGCTTGCGGGCTGCAATTCTGACGTTACATCAACCACAATCATGGCGGTGGTCGTGTAAAGCAGTGAGTTAGACAGATGCGTATTAATCAAGCGGGCCTTGACCTTATCAAACGTTTTGAAGGGCTAGAATTACAATCTTATGTTGACCCAGTTGGTATTCTGACCATCGGCTATGGTCATACCGGACCGGATGTGCGCGAAGGCCAACGTATTACCCGCAGCCAAGCGGAAGGTCTTTTACAACAAGATGTGCGGCGCTTTGAGGAGGCCGTGAACCGTCTTGTCAATATCGGCATTCATGAGAACGAATTCGCTGCCCTGGTTTCGCTGTGCTACAATATCGGTGAAGGGGCGTTCGCACGATCAACCGCGCTTGCCCTCTTGAATCAAAACAATCGGCTTGGCTGCGCTAATTCTATCGAATGGTGGAACAAAGGCCGTATCAATGGTCACTTGCAGGAACTGCCTGGTCTGGTGATCCGCCGCGCAGCGGAACGCGGCCTCTTTCTAACAGCCCCTGCAAACAGCCGGCCCGCGCGCCCAACCGAAGTGCCTGTTGAAGAAAGCACACGCATTCTTCCGTCGGAGGAAAATTCAGGGCGCCGCAACGATTTGAGCCAAAGCCGCACCATAACTGGCGCAGGCACGGCCGGCGCTGTCGGCGGTGCTGCTGCGACGGCAACCGCTGTGGAAAAAATGTCGGAGAACAGTGAAACGATCAGTCCGCAACTGGAAAGGCTGAATTATTTATTCAGCTATATCCCGGATTGGTCCTTTACGGCGGCTGCGGTTATTGTGGTTCTGGCAGCCTTATATGTCATTTACGCACGGGTCGATGATTGGCGCGAGCATAGACGTTAGATCTTGAAAGCCCTAGGCGATCTCGTTCAAAGCCATGCCGACCATCTGCGACAACCCAGGGTCATCAACAATGACATGCTCAAGCGTTCTCAAGAAATCCTCGGCTGGCCATTGATAAATCACTTCGCCGGACTCGACATCAACACTGCGATACACATAACGCCCGGATTCATGTTGCTCAATGCTGAGGCGCGCATTGTCGCCCATATAAGAATCCAAAAGCTCTGTGAGGGTTCGTTCAATCTTTTCGAGAGGATCAAGACGCTGAGCAGCGGCACCGGCCATAACAGCATCTCCTCCTGGAAGATTAGCCACTTGCTGTTGCGTTGCTTTCGCCGCTTTTGACCTTTGTGTATCAGACTGCAGTGCGCCCTTTGCAGCAGACTGCGCCATCATTGTTTTAATTTCCAACATATTTCACACTCCATTCGTTTATTCAGTCGAACGAATACGACTTTATGTCACTCCCCTTTCCCCCAAGAACCGCCAAAGTCTGGACTATAGTTTGAATAAAATGCTTATGACTTTGGGCCTGATATGGCAATGGGGCCAGCCTAGGCCAACCCCATCCCCGTTTTGTAACGAAAGTATGAACCGAATTAACGGAACAGAGACAGCAAGACAGATGGGCCTTGGTTCGCAATCGAGATCGCTTGAACTGCGAGCTGCTGCTGCGTTTGCAGAGCTTGCAAGCGTGAGCTTTCTTTTGCGAGATCGGCATCAACCAGGGCACCAATACCTTTTTCAGTGGCATCGATACGCTTGGTGATCAGTTCTTGCTGAGCTTGAACACCACGAACGTCTGCACCAAGTTGTCCGAGGGAGGTATTCAAAGCTGATTCAAAGGTATCAATAGCTGTTTGAGCTGTTGCACCCGTTGTTGCACCCGTAACCGTACCTGTCAAAGCTGTGACAAGAGTCGCCGAGTTGGTGTCGATGTTCTGCGCACGCACAGAGATGGTTGAACCCGCTTCGTCAGCTAAAAACACTGAATCAGTCGATGATGTCAGCGCATTCTTGCCAGAGAATGTGGCTTGGTTGATCGCATTGGTGATTTGGCTTGTCAAAGCAACCAGATCAGCCTCATACGCGGCACGCTCAGTGGTTGTCAAAGAGTCATTTGACATTTGCGTCACTTTTGATTTGACGTCCTGCACAAGGCTAGACACGGTTTCAGCGGAAGCCAAAGCCACTTCACCCACACCAACAGCACGGCTGAGGGTAGAAGATACAGCGTCCAATGATTTCACGTCGCCGCGAAGACCTTGAGCTACAGCAAAGGTCGATGCATCGTCAATTGCACCGGCCACTTTGAAGCCCGTGTTGACACGTTTTGACACCGTATCCAAACTGTTATTGACACTGCGGAAAGCTGCTTGGGCCACCATGGCGCCAGCATTAGTATGAATCGTAACCATTATATTTCACTCCATTCTGGATTATGATTTTGTTTTTCTTGCTTGGAGCTTTTTGCCCCGTGGGCTTACTGCCCGCGCCATCAATCGCAAGCGCTATGCCATTTTTGCCGGGAACAGGAAGTTTTTGCCTAAAGCTAGGCAAATTGCGGCCTCGTTTGGTTACGGATAAATGAACGTCCTATAGGGTTAAACGAATTTAAGCCTGTTTCGGAAAGATGTACCCGGCAATTTTTGCCGCGGGTGGGAAATTACTGCCGGGCCATATTTTTCAACGGAACGTTTTCAATAAAAAAGGGGCTGGCGAAACGCCAACCCCTTTCCCGAAGAGTGTCGTCTTCGTAAGTGATTATCTGAAGAGTGACAGCAAGACACCTGGCGCAGCATTGGCGATGGAAATTGCCTGGACGGCCAGTTGCTGTTGCGTCTGCAGGGCTTGAAGCTTGGAGCTCTCTTTTGCAAGATCCGCATCCACAAGCGCCCCAATGCCTTTTTCAGTGGCGTCAATCCGCTTGAGGATCAGCTCTTGCTGCGCTTCCACACCGCGCACATCAGCACCGAGCTGGCCAAGAGATGTGTTCAAAGCAGCTTCAAAAGTATCTAAAGCCCCTTGCCCGGTTGAACCTGTGGTCGCACCTGTGATTGTACCCGTCAATGCTGTGACGAGTGTCGCAGCATTCGCATCGAGGTTCTGAGCACGGATAGAGATCGTCGCCCCAGACTCATCAGCCAAGAAAACAGAATCGGTAGATGAGGTCAGGGCATTCTTCCCTGAGAAAGTGGCTTGGTTGATCGCATTGGTAATCTGCGTCGTTAAGGCCACTAAGTCTGCTTCATAAGCCGCACGCTCCGTTGTGGTCAAACTGTCGTTTGACATTTGTGTAATCTTTGCTTTGGCGTCTTGGATCAAGGAAGAAACCGTCTCCGCGGCAGCCAAAGCCACTTCACCGACACCGACAGCACGGCTTAATGTGCCTGTGACAGCTTCCAAAGACTTCACATCACCACGCAAGCCTTGTGCAACAGCGTAAGTTGATGCGTCATCCATCGCACCAGCCACTTTGAAACCCGTGTTGACACGTTTCGACACCATGTCGAGGTTCTTGTTGACAGCACGGAATGCAGCTTGGGCCACCATGGCGCCAGCATTTGTATGAATCGTTACCATTTTTATGTCTCCATTCTGGATCTATGTTTTGCGTTCTCGCGTGAAGCTTTTTGCTTCTCAGACATTTTGTCCGCTCATAGACATCGCAACACACATGCCAGAATTGCCGGGTGGGTAGAAATTGCCTGAAGACTAGGGAAAACCTTGCTTTTTTCCATTCACGGATGATGAAGGTTTTGGACTTTACGAAGTCTTCACCACGATTTGGAAAGGGTTACCCGGCAGATTTTGCTTCGGTAGGAAGATAATTCCTATTTGAATCAAATTTGAAAAGCATTGATAAGCCAATAAAAAAGCCCTGGCAAAACCAGAGCGCTTCCTTTGATCATGAATGCAGTCGTCTTTACGCAGCAGATTGCGGTGAGTTGTTTTGAGGCGCCAACCCCTGCATAATCGTGCGGTTGACATCAATCAGGTCTTGTACGCTCTCTTCTTTGCGCATCACGGCACCGGAATGCTTTCCGACCCAAATGCTTAAGGAAATAATACTCGCACGCAATTGCTCTGGCAGTTTATTACCGGGATGACGGCAATCAGACGCTAATGCATGCCAGAGTTGACGATTACGGCCGAGCGCATCAGCCAAATCACTATCCCATTTACCCGTTTCCTGCGCCTTCATCAGATCACCGGTGATCTGCGCAAAGAGCCGGTACTCCATACCTTTCGGATCTTCCGTGGCTTGAATGGTCTTGGTGTAGGCGTGCAAACTCATGAGGCTAACAACTGCTCCTCAAACACGAACAAGTTTTGGCATGTTTTCAATGCAGCATAATAGTTTTGATTTGCCACATCTTTGTGAATATCCATACAAACAGCGATGACTTCGGGCAACTGCACAGCATCCGTGAACTCGGAAAGACGCATTTGGAACTCAGCAAAATACTGTTCGAAGTTCTCTTCATCCAGATACATCATCATAATCGGAAAATAGATACGGCGCACGGGTGTATTCGCCTCTTCTGCTTGCAAAATATCACGCTCGCGTAAGATAGACGCTTTGTTCTGCAGCACAAGACTTGTACGGCGATCCCCGTTCGCGATGACAGCACCATTAATGGCAAACTTTTCTCCGGGTTTTAAAGAAATCTTTAACGGCATAGCCTTCTGCTCCGTAAGTCGTCATTGATGATACTTAGATCGACAAAATATTTTCGCGCAGCCTATAGGCTTTCTAGTTAACAAAGTGCTTCAAAGACCACATTTATTTCTTGTTAATGAATAAATATCTGCGCATTTTTCACATCATCTTTAGGAGGTATTTACCATAGCCTTTGTACTGTCAGCGCATGAATAGAACTGAGCGTCGCGCTGCGGAAAAGCGCAATAAAAAACTCCAGAAGAAGATTCAAGCCGGAACAGCACTCAGCCTGGCCGATCAAAATGCCTATGTGCAAATGCGATTGTCGCAAGCACTTGCGGATCATAAAGCAGGAGAGTTGATCTCTGCTGAAAAAGCCTATCGTGAGGTGATTGATCTCAAATCTGATCTTGCTTCTGCGCATAATGCGCTTGGCGCTGCTTTGAATGCGCAGGGTCGCCCAGAAGAGGCTTTAAAAGCCTTTGAGGCCGCGCTAGCCATTGATCCCAACTTCCAAGACGCCAAACAAAATCGTGCAAACCTTCTAAGTCTTTTGGGGCAACAGTCTCATCAAACCTTTGGAGATTCAAGCGACTCACTTGACGTACTTTTTCATCAAGCAAATCAATTGAAAGCATCAGGCCAACCGAAGGAAGCAGCGCAGCTCTATTCACAAATCATACAGAACGATCCGAAACATGCGCGCGCCTATGCAAATCTCGGGGATACCTTTATTGATCTCCGCAATTACGGCAGCGCAGCCGCCATGTGCCAGGCCGCGTTGTTATACGATCCGGAAAATGCGGCGACGTATAACACACTTGGAACCGCGTTGGCCTTCAATGGGCAACTTGATGACTCCCTGAAGGCGTTTGAGCAATCTCTCACATACAATCCGGCAAATATTGCAACACTGACAAACCTTGGCAACGCCTACAAAGATCGTGGAGACATTAAGAAAGCCATCTCGACCTACAGAGAAGCGCTCGATATTGCCCCGAAAGTGGATTGTCACAGCAACATCCTGCTCGCCATGCATTATGATGCCGCTTATAGCCAGGAAGACATCTATAACGAACACCGCAAATGGAATGAGGCATACGCCCTGCCCCTCCTTCCATCACAACCTCGCTATAATAATGAAGTGAACCCGGAGAAGAAATTGAATATTGCGCTTCTCTCGGCGAGTTTCAAACGGCACCCTGTGGGCTATATGACCATCGCCGCGTTAGAAGCCCTGCCCAGAGAGAATCTTCACCTGACGCTCTACAGCAATACCGGGGATGCGGATGACCTCACAGCC
>JANQLI010000250.1 GCA_028280675.1 Alphaproteobacteria bacterium | reverse complement strand
GATGAAATAGCCATGCAGAGAATGACATTGGCTCTTCTCGCCTACAGTCCGTGTCGCAGCGACCAAAGCTTGCCCTAACACTTGCCCGCCAAAAACCCTTTGCCAACTGTCTTTGGGGCTGCGCCCGCGAAAGATATTCACCTCGATTTGCTCAAGGTCGAGTAATTTTAATAACGTCTCAACGGCATCATTCATCCGTGCCAGGCTCCGTGGTGACTTGCAAACACGGTCAATATGCCGCGTTTGGTTTGCCGAAGAAAGTGCCTATATGTGTATGATAGATATGTGTTTTACGCAATGCAGCTTGGCGATTGCCAGTCTCAAAAATGTGCGAACATTACGCCAATAAAGCGCTAGAATAGAAAGATCCTTTTTAGGTGTGACGTTAGGGAATTGGAATGGCCGACGCCCATATCCGTGATCTAGACACGCAATCCTCTCATGGTGTGTGTTTTTCGACAAAAGAGATCACCAAGGTCTATGAAACCGGTGATGTCAAAATTCATGCGCTCCGCGGCGTCAATCTTGACATCTATGAAAATGAAATGGTGGTGCTGCTCGGCCCATCGGGGAGTGGGAAGTCGACTCTGCTCAATATCCTTGGCGGTCTTGACCAACCCACAAGCGGGCAGGTGTTTTTCCGTGAACAAGAGTTAACCGCGCTCGACAATGCGGGCCTGACCCAATACCGGCGGCACCATGTTGGCTTTGTGTTTCAATTTTATAATCTGGTGCCATCTCTTACTGCGAAAGAGAATGTCGCGCTGGTGACAGAGATCGCCACCAATCCCATGAAAGCAGATGAAGCGCTGGAACTTGTCGGCTTGAAAGATCGGATACATCATTTTCCAGCGCAACTTTCAGGTGGAGAGCAACAACGCGTGGCCATTGCGCGCGCGATTGCCAAACGGCCCCAAGTGATGCTGTGCGATGAACCGACCGGGGCCTTGGACAGTAAGACCGGCCGTCTCGTGCTCGACGCCCTCATGCGCGTCAATCAAGATGTCGGGACGACAACCGCCATCATCACACACAATGCGCCTATTGCGCAGATGGGAGATCGCATTCTGTCATTTGCCGATGGACAAATTCATCATGTTGCTGTCAATGACCATAAACTCACAGCCATGGATCTAACGTGGTAGGGTGATCATGCGTGCGCTTGACCTCAAACTCATCCGAAATCTTCTGTCCATGCGCGGGCAGGCACTGGCGATTGCCCTGGTGATTGCATGCGGCGTTGCGACAGTGGTGATGGCGTTTGGAACGAATGTGTCGTTGCAAGAAACGGTAGACACCTATTATGAGCGTTATCGCTACGGTCATATTTTTGCGCAGCTCAAACGCGCGCCAAACAGTTTGAAGCAACGCATCGAAGCAATCCCTGGCGTGGGGCGTGTTGAGACTCGCATCGTGCGGGATGTCACTCTTGATGTGCCCAACATGTCTGAACCGGCTTTAGGGCGTTTGATTTCGATTCCAGAGCAGCGCCAGCCCGAGTTGAATAAACTTGTGATCCGTCAAGGGCGATGGGTTGATGTCTCCGATCCCGATGAAGTGATTATTAGCGAAAATTTTGCCGAAGCGCATCAATTTGGCATCGGTGATCTCATGTCCGCGATCATCAATGGCAATAAGCGCAAATTGAAAATCGTCGGTATCGCTTTAACGCCGGAATATATCTACGCCGTCGCGCCGGGCCAATTGATGCCAGAAGACCGCACCTTTGCAATTATGTGGATGGGACACAAAGCTCTTGAATCGGCATTCGATCTGAAAGGGGCATTTAATGCAGTGAGCCTCACCAAACTCCGCCAGGCTAATGAAAGCGGAATCATCACGCGCCTTGACGCCTTGATCGAACCCTATGGCGGTGTCGGCGCAGCCGGACGGGATGAACAAATTTCACATGTTATTATTACAAATGAACTTGAGCAGCTCGCTATTGTGGGACAAATTATTCCGCCTATCTTTTTAGGCGTTGCCGCCTTTCTCTTACACATCGTGATTACGCGTCTCATCCAAACGCAACGTGAGCAAATCGGCCTCTTAAAAGCGTTTGGCTATTCGGATCTCGATATTGGCTGGCATTTCGCCAAATTCGTCATGGTGCTGACCGGGTTAGGCGTTGTTATTGGCATTGGTATGGGGATGTGGATGGGGCAGGGCATGACGGAAATGTACACGATGTTTTTCCGCTTTCCGTTTCTCCATTACCAGAATGATCCTTCGACGATTGTTCTTAGTGTTTTTATTGCGCTCGGAACAACGCTCGCGGGTACTATGCAAGCCGTGCGAAAAGCGGTGAAAATAGAACCTGCTGTGGCTATGCAAACAGCGCCGCCCGTGAGTTACAAAGTGACCTTACTTGAGAAATCGGGATTGATCGCGCGCATATCTGAGCCCAGCCGGATGATCTTCCGGCATATACGGCGATGGCCGATACGCGCCGGTTTGACGGTTTTAGGGATGTCACTGTCTGTTGGACTCTTAATTGCGGCGATGTTTCCGATAGACGCTTTTGAGCATGCTATTGACGTCTATTATTACCAAGCCCAGCGCCAAGATGCGACGCTGACCTTTACAGAAGCGCGCAATCCATCTTCGCAGCGCATTGTCACCAACATGCCGGGCATATTAGCCGCAGAGCCCTATCGGGCTGTGCCTGTGAAACTAACGAATGGGCATCTCTCGGAACAGGTCTCCGTCATGGGAATGCAAGAGGGCATGACGATCCATCGTATTCTGGATACCGCCTTGAAGCCGATTGAGGTGCCGCCAAAGGGATTGGTTCTTTCCGCATACTTGGCTGATCAACTCAACGCGAATATCGGTGACAAAGTGCATATGAAGTTAATGACAGGAAAGCGTAAGGCAGATGATGTTGTGGTCGCTGGTTTGCTGGAGGAATATTTTGGCACCTCGGCTTATATGAACGAGCACGCACTTGCGGCCTTCCTGCAAGAGCCAACCTTGGTGTCAGGGTTCCATGTCCTGGTTGATGAATATCACGAAGATGTCCTTTACAAGGAAATAAAAAATACACCTGCTGTTGCTGGTATTGCATTGAAGACACATGCCATACGATCGTTTCGCAATACGATTCAAGAGACCATCAGTATCTCACTTATGTTCTATGTGGTGTTTGGCGCCATGATCGCCTTTGGCGTGGTGTATAATGCAGCGCGGATTAGCCTTTCCGAACGGTCGCGCGAACTTGCGTCATTGCGCGTGCTTGGATTTACCCAAGGGGAAATCGCCTACATCTTGCTTGGAGAACTCGCCATTCTCACTTTGGCCTCACTTCCATTGGGCGCGTTGATTGGATATGGTCTGGCCGCTCTGATCGCGCTTGGTTTTGAAACGGAAATTTTCCGCATCCCGATCATTGTCAATTCATCCACATATGCCCTAGCGATGCTGGTGGTGGTTGTTTCAGCAATTGTCTCAGGACTTCTTGTTGGACGGCAGATGATGCATCTTGATATGATCGGTGTGCTTAAGACGAGGGATTAGACACGTGGACTTTTGGACATCACTTCCAACACAGCAAAGACGCATGATCCTGATGGCAGTGGGAGTCATTCTGTTTATTCTGCTCTTCTACGTCGCCTTTCGTCCCCAGCCGCTCCTTGTTGATTTTGGAACGGTCACCCGTGGCCCGATGGCGGTTTCGGTACGCGATGAGGGACAAACCCGCGTCAAGGAAATCTATACAGTGTCCGCCCCAATAGCAGGCCGTGCATTGCGTATCGATGCCGATGTCGGTGATGCGGTTGAAGCCTTCCAAACTGTTGTCGCCAGTATTCAACCGACCTCGCCCAGTTTCCTCGACATTCGCACGCGTGCGCAAGCAGAAGCGGCGGTTAAGGTCGCTGAAGCGGCACAATCGCTGGCCCAGGCTGAAGTTGCCCGCACGGAAGCCGAACTCGAATTTGCGCAATCTGAACTGCGCCGCACGGAAAGTCTTTTCAAACGGGGCAATGTGTCCGAAAGCGCCAGGGATCGTGCGCAGCTTGAGGTGAAGACAAAGCAATCGGCCTTAAAAACGGCCGAAGCCGCGTTGCGCGTAAAAGAGTATGAGCTTGAGACAGCGCGCGCCTCACTGATTGATCCGGGATCACCCAATCTCCCCAATCCCTCCGAAGAAAGCTGCTGCATCCCGATTTATGCGCCGGTGAATGGCAAGGTCTTGCAAATCCTCCACGAGAGTGAAGGTGTTGTGAATGCCGGTATGGCCTTGATTGAAATTGGAGACCCGCGTGAACTGGAAGTGGTTGTCGATTTACTTTCGACCGATGCGGTGAAAGTCAAACAAGGGGCACCGGCCTATTTGGAGAATTGGGGCGGCGCGGACATTCTTGAAGCGCGGGTACGCAGGATCGAGCCTTTCGGATATACGAAAATCTCAGCGCTGGGCGTCGAGGAACAACGGGTAAATGTCGTCCTTGACATCACTGATGACCCAACAAAATGGGATTCACTTGGGCATGGCTTCCGTGTCGAAACGCAAATCATCACTTGGCAGAGCGATGATGTTCTGCGTGTTCCTCTCGGGGCCTTGTTTCGTGATCAAGAGAAACAAGCCGTGTTCGTTGTCGAGGATGGGTATGCTGTTTTGCGGCACATTGAGATCGGTCACATTAATGAAACACAGGTTGAGGTTCTCGGGGGTCTCGAAGAGACAGCACAGGTTATTATGCACCCCAGCGATTTGGTCTCTGATGGCATTGCGGTGGCGCAACGCTTGATCAATTAGCCCATACGATTCGCATAAAGGTGATATGCAACAGCTTGGATGAACGCCAATTTAGCCCTTGCACAAGATTTGGCCCCCGTTCAAAATGCACCCATCCAAAATACCGGGGAAATTGGCGGATATTTGAGGGAAATTTCCGTGAAAATCATGCACCAGTGACATCAGATTAACATATTTCTGATACAGTTTGAGATGAGACAGGTGCAGTATGTCTTTTGGATTATCGTCAAAAGATATATGATTGTAAGGAGTTAGGGGTTTCAATGGCAAAAAATGAAACATCTTTCATTGGCCAAATCTTCGGATTAACCATCAAATTCATCATCAGCGGATTCTTGATTATCGGCATGCTCATGGTGGGCATTTCGGTGCTCTCGACCGGCGATCCTGATATGGCGGAAATCCGGTCCTCACAATTTGAAACCCTCGAAGGGCAAGATGGAAGCGATAATCTGCTTCTCAACATCAATGTCGAAGGCATTATTTTAGGCACGCCGCCAACGGCTGCGCCTTCCAATCCATTTGGCCTGATTGGCACGCAAGCCGCCACCTATGGCTATTACGTCAAGCAACGCCTGCAAGCGGCAGCAAAAAATGACAACATCAAAGGCATCTTCCTGCATATCGCATCTCCAGGGGGAACCGTGTTTGGGTCGATGGCGATCCATGATGCGATTGAAGACTATCAGACCAAAACCGGAAACCCTGTCGTGGCTTATGTCGAAGGAATGTCAGCCTCTGGCGGTGTCATGGCGATGGTCGGTGCGGACGCTATTTACGCGGATCGCGGAAGTTTAGTTGGGAGTATTGGTGTTATGGGCTCCCAAATTCTCTATTACGATCAACCGAAAGCCTTTGATAATGGCATACTCGGCGGTGGGATCACCACAGAAGGCGGCATTGAGCAGACGATAATTTCTGCCGGGCGCAGCAAGGACCTTGGCAATCCATTCCGCCGCGCCACGGCAGATGAGCTTGCAACGTTGCAAAAAGGCGTGAATGATCTTTATACGGATTTTGTGAATCACGTCGCCAAAGAACGCCAAATCACGCCAGACATTATCCGGAATACAATGGGCGCACAGATCTTTGAAAATCGCCAGGCCGAAGATTATGGCCTCATTGATGGCACGCGCACCTGGGACAAAGCGATCAAAGAACTCGCGAAACTCGCTAAAATCGAGAAAGATTATCGTTTGGTGCGTCCCCAGCGCCCCCGTATCAGCACGCTTGAACGCTTCTTCATGATGAATTCAGAGTCGCAACATGATGATACGCTTTCGGCTGAAGATTATGAACGCCTGATGCAGGCGGATGTCTGTTCGGCGTTCCTCAGCCAATCCATGGTCTATTACGGCACGCCGCAGGTGAGCTGCCGCTAAACCCAAAGCACTTAACTTTTCGAAGAACTGAATCCACGCGCGTTCTAAACGCTGGGGGTGTGGCTGCGCCGTGTCAGGATGTAAAGCGCGATTGGCGCGAGGATCACTGTAATCATCGTGGGCAGCATCCAACTCTCAGCAACGAAAAGGGCGACAATGGCGACACTCACGGTCATAGCGCAAAGCGCGGACCATTTTGCCTTCACCGGAATCACACGGTGTTGATGCCATTCGCGCAAGCCACGCCCGAAACGCTCATGAGTATAGAGCCACATATGTAGCCGCACAGAGCTTTTCGAGAAGGCCCAAAGAGCGATAATAAAGAAAATGGTGCTCGGCATGACAGGGACAAAAAAGCCAATGAATCCGAGAATCGTGCACACACTGCCGAAACCGAGCAGGACATAACGCATCCACCAGCATTTGTGGATTGCGGACTTTTCGAGAATGTCCTGCGCGTCTTTCATCACTTCTCTCAATTACGTGGATTGCACGAATATGGTTTCTCTAGTTAATAATGGCTTGCAGGTAAAGAGGAAAGATTTGCACTGCCCAAATCTGTGAAATCTATGATACACCCTCATCTGTAATCACTCGACAAAGCGTCAGGACTGCGGGATTCATGACGAAAAAACAAAAGAAATACCTTCGAAAAGGAGGATTAGCCATTTTCGCGTTTGGCGCATTGTTCTATTTCCTGCCCAAACTCACCCTGTTTTACGTCATTTGCGGCGTCATCGATGTCATGCGTAATGACAAAAAAGACGCCATGCTCTTTGAGCGCTATTTCCTCGGAAACGGTATTCCCACGTGGCTGATGTCGCCGCTCAATCTCTTTGCCGATCTCATCAGCTTACCCAACCATAAAGTCTGGACATTGGATGATTTTCCAGAAGGACACCGCAAAGAGCTGGATCTAACTCTGAATGAATTTCGCACCCGCAAAGACGAAATTATCGCCGCGATTGATGCGGAAATGGGGGATGGCCGCCGCGGCATGTATGTCTATCAATGGTTCGGCAAAAAATATAATCAATCGATTGATGTTTTTGCGCAAGATTTCAAATATATCCAAACCATCGCTGTTTCGGTCTTTCGCGGCGCAGAACAGACCACCTATCATTATGGCCCGATGCGTCTGAGTATCCGGGTGCTGCTCAATCTCAACCCCGTGGAGAGTGAGGACATTTATATTGAATGCGGCAAGACAAAACAGTTTTGGCATGAAAACCCGCTCTTTATTTTCGACGACACATTGATTCACCGGTCTGTCAATCAAAACGATGACCGCCGGTATTGCGTGTTTATTGATATAGCGCGGCCAGCGCATTTCCCAGGCGTGTTAAATGTTCTTTTAACCGTCGTCTCAGCGATCACACAACGTATACGGACAATCTTTTATAAGCATTGGGATATGCTGGGAGAGGGCGCTGAGAAGACAGCACAAGCATCTTAACTGCCGACACATATACTTCATTTTACAATTCTGTGACCATCTCCGTATCAGTTGAAAATACATCCACATCAAGCGTATGATCCTTCCTATCTATTTTGTAAGGAGAACCGCCTGTGTCAGACCTAAGCACAATACCGCAGCTTTCTGCCAAGATTGTCCTCAGCAATGGCTCTGAGATCACGTTTAACCAAACAGAAGCCGTCGATATGGGCGATTTTGTCTCCGAGCACGTGCATCAGAAATGCTACATGCAACAAAAAGGGGAATGGCGTGTCTTCTTCCGGCCGGATGCAGATGGATCACGCAAAGAAGTGGTCGTCGAATATGGCGCCATTACACAAGGTCCCGCCGCACATCATATGGAGCCCTATACACTGCACGTGGACGGGGAAAAGATTGAGGTGCCTTACCATTTCTATGGCGCGCGTTGGCGGTGGTTTGATAAACCGCGCCCGGCGGTTCGCACACTCGATGAGATTAAGGCGCACCCTTTGGTGCCCCGGCTCAGCCTGAAATCACGTCATTTCCCGAATCTCTGGGCGCCCAAATATGAACGCCCGATGGACCGGGCGGGCATTGCCCAACACATGCAAGGCACGGGACAAACGCAAGGAAATAATGTTGGCTATATCACAGGGATTGCGGCCTTAGCATTGCTCTCAGGCAAGGATTCCCACATGCAAGGCGTCTTGGATCAAGCCGAAGGCTATGGCACGGTGCCGGTGCACAATCGCACGAATGATGGACAAATCTTAAATATCTTGCGTGCGGACCGGATCTTTCCAGATATTGATAATTTTGAATTAGAGCGGCGGCAAGATTCCTCAAAACCCTGGGTCGTTTCGACGGCGCCGCATCTGATCGATCATCAGAACGATTATCTCCCTGATTATGTCAAAGTGGATACGGCGCATCATCCGAATTTCCACCTCATCCCGTTCCTGCTGACAGGGGATCCTTACTATCTTGAAGAACTACATTTCAAATGCATGTTCAGCATGACCTGGTCGCGGTGGTATCGCACGCATAACAAGGCTAAGCAGACATTGATGGTGGAAACAGGGCAAGTTAGAAGCATCGCTTGGAACCTGCGCGATTTGGTGCATGCCCATTACTTGACTCCGGATGATACACCGGCATGGATTTTACCGCGGTCGTATTTTGACAAGGCCGTAACAGATCATACAACTGAGCTCAATGCCTGGGCGCAAGATCCCATCAAAATGAAATTCGGTTTCTTTGATTTGCATGCTGGGAAGGGGAGGCCGGTTGACCCCTCACCATGGATGGATGGTTTCCTGAAAACGATTTTAGGCATGGCGATCCGCGCGGGGTATGACCAATTCCGCCCCATCTTTGAAACCATGTATGAATCGACAGTGAACCGGTTTAATGGCACCAGTGGATTCGACCGGCGCTTTACCTCAATGTACCGTGCACATCGCAGTGACGTACAGGTATCGAATTCCTGGAAACAGCTCTCGGACAAGCATATCGCGCGGCATGGCTTTCCCTCCAATGCGGATAAAAACAATGTCTACGGCACGAAAGCCAAATGGGGGCAATATGCCGGCATGGGCTATGCCGAAATGGAGTATGGCGTGCTCTGCGTCGCGAAATGGATCGGCTATGACACTGAAGGCTGCCTCGAGTGGCTGCACAAAGTGCGCGAGGGTAAAAAGTCCGAGCGTGGCAAAAAGAAATTTCAGGTGCAGTGGTCGTTTGACCCGGGATTTTAAGCCACGGCCTTTGCTTTATTTGGCGCGCTGCGTTTTCTTGTTCGGACGGGTCTGCCAAGAGTTTTGACCACTACGGTTGGGTCTTTCGCCATCATAGCCAACAAGACTCTTGCAGCCCCATCGGGTTTCGTGCGTTTTTGTTCCCAATTTCTAAGTGTGGCAATGCCCACGCCCACCGTTTGCGCGAACGCCA
>JANQLI010000068.1 GCA_028280675.1 Alphaproteobacteria bacterium | reverse complement strand
GACAGATATGTATTTTGAGGGCGGTCTTATTTTCCTCGATCATGGTCACGGTTTCACCAGCGGTTTTTTGCATATCAATCGCATTGATGTGAAAGCTGGCGACGTGGTTGAGAAAGGCCAACTGCTTGGCGGTATTGGCGCAAAGGGCCGCGCTACAGGACCGCATCTCGATTGGCGCATCAATTGGATGGGGCAAATGATCGATCCAAACTTTTTGGTGGGCCCGATGCCGCAGCCAGAACCAGAAAAAGTTGCAGAGCCTGCGGCGGCGGAATAATCAATTTTTCGGCCAGCGATTATGCAGCCACAGCCATTGGCTAGGGTGGGCGCGAATATGGTTTTCTAAGCTGGCATTCATCTTCACGAGCAGCGCATAAGTATCTTCAGATTTTTTTCCAGTGGGAGCAATCTCTAAAGGCTCGTGAATCACAATTTTAAAGTGATGGCCGTTCACACGTTCAGTTGTGTACGGCACAAGCGGGCAATCAAATTTGAGTGACATTTGCGCTGCCGCTGGGGCCGTCATGGCGTCGCGCCCAAAAAAAGGCACGGCCATCCCATCGTTGAGTTTCTGATCGACAAGCAAGCCCATGGTGTGCTTTTGCTTGAGCAATTGGATCATTTGTTTCGCGCCTTTGGCTCCTTTAGGCAGCATGACTGTGCCATATTTCCCTGTCCGCTGCTTCAAAATCCATTGATCAATGTACGGATTATTTGGCGCGCGATAAACGCCTGCAAGAGGAATGTCTTTGCCTTGCATCACCAAGGGGAACAGCTCCCAATTGGCAAAATGCCCGGAAAAGTAAATTGCGCCTTTTCCTGCCGCTTCAAGGCGATCGATAATGTCGGAGCCCTCAACAACCAGGTGCCCATCTGGACGATAGGCGTGATAACGACGAAAGTGGGCGTATTCGGCAAATGTCCGGCCTAAATTTTCCCACATGTCAGCAATGATCGTTTCAACTTCTGTGCTGTCCTTTTCCGGAAAGCACATGTGCAGGTTTGTTCGCGCCCGTTTCGTCAGAGGAATTTTTGGACCAATCCTGCGCGCGGCTTTTCCAGCAAGTGCTGAGGCGCGTTTGAGGCCGATAACCCGGAAAAATCCCATGAAGAGGAACATCCCGGCGGCTTCGAGGATGTGACGGATCTTGGTCAGAATGGCGCTAATGATGAAGCCCTTTCACAACAGTCATGGCCGGTGTTCTAGCAATCATGGCCGCGTTCGGAAAGACTGAATTGTGCGATTGAGCCGATCAATCAGGGCTGTCATATCGTCAATCTTGGCTTGGACTTTCAACACTTTGATCTGACGGCGCTGCACGTGGGTAAGCCGCATGATGTCCTTTTCGGTTGTAATCAAGGATGCGCTCTGCGCTTTGGCGTTCCGTGCTAAGGTGTCCAAATCTTTTTCCGTGAAGGCGTGGTGATCTGGAAAGGATTCTGTCGCGACGACTTTGTAGCCGCATGATTCGACCGTCGCAAAAAACTTTTCCGGGCGTCCAATGCCGGAAAAGGCCAAAACGCGCTGGCGGGCCGCATCTTCATTCCCGCTTGGTTGAATTGAAGCATGAAACACGGGAAGGGTAAGGTTTTTTAACGCGGCCGTCACATCGGGGTGAACATCTTCTTCACCGTGCATCAAAAGAATAATATCGGCGCGCTTGAGCCCATCACTTACTTTTTCACGCAACGGTCCAGCAGGGATGACTTTGCCGTTCCCGAAACCCGCAACCGCATCGATCACCAAAATCGAGAGATCTTTTTCAAGGGTCGGATTTTGAAACCCATCATCCATTAAGATAACACTCGCGCCATTGCGCTGCGCGAATGCCGCCCCTTTAACACGATCTTTGGCAATGACGGTCGCCACATGGCGCGATAAGAGAAGCGGTTCATCACCAACGTCGCTGGCGGTGTTCAATTCTGGATTCACTTTGATCGGCCCTGCATGGGAGCCGTCATATCCTTTGGACAGCACAACCGGTGATTCACCCATTTCTTTCAGGCGCTTTGCAATGGCAAGGGTAATGGGTGTCTTCCCCGTTCCGCCAGCCGTGAGGTTGCCAATGCAAATAACAGGGATGACTGTTCGGCTTGGTTTGGAAAAATGATTTCGCAACCGTCCGGCAAAGGCATAGAGCTCCCCAAGCGGGGCCAACCACGCCGCGCTGTCGGACCCGGCGGGTTTGTTGCCATACCAGAATTTAGGCGTGCGCATTGCTGTTGCCCTCCGGAAGTATGGGCTCTAACGCGTACATCACCTCTGTGAGAACATGATCCGCGCTTTCAGCGATAGTGCGTGCTTTCTCAGCTTGCTCGCCTGCTTTTTTCTGGTCTGTGAGAAGCGTATGGATGCTTGTTGCCAGCGCATTTGCGTCATGCACACAGACACTGCCGTTTGCAGAGTCTATCGTCTCATAAATTTCGGAGAAATTAAAAACATGCGGTCCGTGAACAAAGGCGCAGTCGAGGCGAGCTGGCTCAAGCGGGTTTTGGCCGCCATGCTCAATCAGCGATCCACCGATAAAGGCGGCATCGGCGAGACGGTAGAACAAGCCTAATTCGCCTAATGTATCTGCAATATAAATGTTGGTTTCTGGGGTCACCGGCTCATTCTGTGAGCGTAATGCAGTATGGAACTTTTGATTCTGTAACATGTCGGCAATCGCTGGACCGCGATTAGGATGACGCGGGACAATACACAATAAACACGTGATGTTATCTTGGAGGAGTGTCTGCGCTTTCGCAACACCTTCTTCCTCGCCAGGATGCGTGCTGGCCGCAAGCCAGATGGATCGCGGCCCGATTTTTGACTTCAGAGATTGAAGCTCATTTTCATCATAAGGCAAAGGGGATGAAGCAAACTTAAGATTGCCTGTTGTTTGCGCATGTGTTGCGCCGATGTCATGAAACATTTTTGTTGTGGCGTCATCTATAGTCAGGATTTGATCATAGCACTCTAACAAATACATGCTGGTGCGGGAGAAGAATTTCCAGCGGCGATATGAGCTCTCTGACATGCGGGCATTGATGAGACCCATAGGAATCTGACGCCGTGCTGTTTCAATAATTAAGTTGGGCCAGAATTCGGACTCGATCCACAGAGCGAGGTTCGGTTTCCAGTGATCGAGAAAACGCCGCACAGTTTCCACGCGATCGATAGGGACATATTGGTGGAGTGCTCTTGATGGCAGACGTTTGGCCATCAATTCAGCCGATGTGACGGTTCCCGTTGTGACAAGAACGTGACACTCTTCGCGCGTTTCAAGCAGTCTCTCAATTAACGGAAGTGCGGCAAGTGACTCCCCGACGCTTGCCGTATGCACCCAGATCACCTTTCCTTTTGGCCGTGGCAGAGATGTGCGCCCCTCTCGTTCAGCCAAGCGATGGGGGTCTTCCTTGCCTTGAGTGACTCTCTTTTTGAGGGCGCGCTGGAAAAGCGGCGAGCTCACACGCGTGATCAGACGATAGAAAGACAGAGATAAGGGCATGCGCCGCGCAAGGGGGGAGGGAAGATCAGTCATGTGGCGTTGGCGGGTTCAACAATGGGCTCGGGGCCAATGGCCTCAACACCGAGGCTTTCATCGGCTTGGCGAACGAGATCATTCATTCTGTGCTCTAACGTATCTCGCAATGTCGATAAGGTGCTTTCATCGGCATCACGAGGAACGAAGAGGGGCTCGCCAAATGCAAACACACCTTTGGTGAAAGGCAAAGGAAATAAGAAACGGTCCCAAGACGAGGCGATTTTTCGCCGTTTGACCGAAAATGTCATGGGGATAATAGGATTACCACTGAGCCGCGCCAGTGTGATAATGCCGTCTGTGACCCGCATCCGCGGTCCACGCGGCCCATCGGGTGTAAAAAAAATATGTTGTTTTTCTTGGAGCGCTTGCAGCATAGCGCGCAAGGCTTGCGATCCGCCTTTATTTTCTTTACCGCGTGCCGCCGACGATCCCCTTATGGTGTTGAGTTTGAGTGCATGCATGACATTTGCGATGATCTCGCCATCGCGGTTGCGCGATATAAGAACGGACCCTCTGGTTGGGTCATGATAACAAAAGGGCATCAACGCTATGCGCCCATGCCAGCAGCTACCAATCACAGGGGTGTCTTCTTTGTCGAACCGTTCGACAACATCTGGGTTTATTACATCCCAGTGTGTCGTCCAGTTGCATAAGCGTAAGTAGAAAGTCAGCAACTTAGTCACAAGAGTGTTAACGGCACGACTTTTTTTGATCCGTTTACCGAGAGTCATCGTCGTTTCACCCTTGCTTCTCCGCTAAGGCTGCAAGTGGCTTGGCGGACACGGCGTCATCTGCGGAGAACTGCATGCTGGCAAGGCGCGCATAAAGGCCATTCTTGTTCATCAGCTCTTGATGACGCCCCGATTCAACCACGCGTCCTTTGTCCAAGACGTAAATCATATCTGCGTCCATGATTGTCGAGAGGCGGTGGGCGATCACGACTGTCGTCCGGCCTTCCATCAGCTTGTGCAATGCGTCTTGAACCTTTTGTTCTGATTCATTGTCAAGGGCGGAAGTGGCTTCATCAAGAAGAAGGATCGGCGCATCAGCGAGCATGGCGCGCGCAATGGCGATACGTTGGCGCTGGCCGCCCGAAAGGCGCGTTCCTTGTTCGCCAACATAGGTATTGTAACCATCCGAAAGATCGCAAATGAAGTGATGTGCTGCGGCAGTCTTGGCCGCTGCCGTGATGTCTGCGTCGCTCGCGCCTGGACGCCCATATGCGATATTGGCGTGGATTGTGTCATCAAACAAAAACGGCTCTTGGGTAACAATGGCAATATGGTCGCGCAAACTGCTCAATGTTACCGAGCGCACATCCTGCCCATCGATTGTCAGCGTACCGGATGAGACATCATAAAAACGTGGAATAAGATTAAAGACCGTACTCTTGCCGGCTCCGCTCGGTCCCACGATGGCAACGGTTTGTCCAGCGGGAACATCCAGATCAAGGCCATTCAATGCAGCGGTGCCATCGCCATAGGCAAAGTGTACATTGTCAAAGCAGATACCATTTTCTGAAAGTTCAAGTTTTTTTCCATCGCTCGGATCTGTGATGTCTGGTTGCACATCGATGACTGTGAAAACACGGCGGGCGGCGACGATCCCTTCATTTAACGCGACATGCAGTTGCGAAAGCGAACGGGCTGGCTGGTAGGCAAACAACATTGCTCCCAAAAATGACATGAAGTCTTCAAGCGACAATGTATTTTGAAGCGCGCGGTAACCGGCAAGTGCTAGCACACCGGAAACGGCAAAGGCGGTAATTGCTTCTGAAATTGGCGCGGCTTTAATCCGCGCTTTAATGCCTGCCATAATATATGTCAGGCGTTTCTCAATAGAGCGCGCAACGCGATCAATTTCGCTTTGTTCCTGATTATATGCTTTGATGGTGCGTGAACCGCTCAGCGATTCCGACACCAAACGCGTAAGATTGCCGGTTTCATCCATGCCCGATTGCGCTGCACGCCGCATACGCTTGCCGAGACCTTGCGTCATTTTGGCGAGAAACGGAAAAATAATGATGGCGATAAAGGCGAGCTGCCAATCGCGGTATATCATGACGCCGACTAAGCCAATAAGTGTCAGCAAATTCTTTCCAAGACCTGTGATGCTTTGGCTTATGGCGTCTTGAACGCGACTTGTATCGTAGATAAAGCTTGAAATGAAATTCCCAGAATGTGTGCGCGCTAAACGCGCCTGGTCGGAACAAATGATGTTCTGAAAAAGCCCACTCTGCATGTCGGCAACAATGCGCTGCCCCACATATGTGAGAATTTTAGCTTGTCCATATGTGGCGGCAGCCTGCACTAACATGATCACTAAAACTGCAAGCGGCAGAAACTTTACTTGCTCTGCGTCTTTGGTGATAAAGATTTGTTGTAAAGTCGGTCCCAGCAGAAAGGCGAGGGACGCTGTAGTCGCTGACAAAATGATCATGAAGAAGACGGCTTGCAGAATTTTTGACAAATGGGGCCGGACATAATCCTTCACGACCCGAACGGCGACGCCATAACCATCCTGCGCATCCACTGATGAGGCGGGAGTATCTTGAGGCTGGTTGTTTGACACGGACGTGAGGCTTTCTGCGGTTTTTGTTGCCAATACAATGTGTTGCGTTGATCCTATCATGTCCCATATGGGGAAACAAAGGCACAGTCGATTGCCATTAACCCAATTTAGGGGCAGTCCTGCCAGTCACCAATACCCCCGACATGCGCCAAGCGCCTTTTCATATCCTTTCGGAGTGGGGGTCAGGGGCATCGCCGTCTTTCTCTGGATCGAGTAACTTGTGCATGTGGACGATAAAGTAGCGCATTTTCGCATTATCGACCGTGCGCTGTGCCGCCGCTTTCCATGCTTTGTGCGCACTGTTATGGTCGGGAAATATGCCGACAATATCGAGTTGGGTGAGATCCTCGAATTCCACGCCATCGAGGTCCTTCAATTCACCACCAAAGACAAGATGCAAAAGTTGTTTTTTATCTTCCGCCATTGTTGCCAATTACCTTACTTAAGAGGAATGTGTTTCACGCGGTCCACCAGAGCTTGATGTAAATCCGGATTTGAAGCAACCACACTTCTGTGACGTATGCTTTCGCGGTTGTATTGAAAGGTTTTGCCGGTGTGATCGCTGATGTCCGCGCCTGCCTCGCGCAAAATGATGTCGCCTGCCGCGAGGTCCCAATCCGATTTACCGCTTAATGCCACACAGGCATCCCATTCCCCTGCGGCCACCAGAGCCATGCGGAGCGCAATGGAGTTACGGGCTTCGATTGTCATAGGGGGCCAGGGATTCTTCCACTTTTTACTGGTGAACAAATGTTCATGGCCCAACATACGACACCCAGGGATTTCCTGTTGTTGACTTGGGGTCATGGCTTGGTCGTTTAGATACGCGCCGCCCCCCGCAATAGCGTCATACATATCATCTGTTGCCGGGGCATAGATGACACCGGCAACAGGGCGGCCATCCTCAACGAGCGCCAGACTGATCGAATAATACGGCCGGCCTTTGACAAAAGCGCGGGTGCCATCAATAGGATCAACAATCCAAACACGTTTCTTTGTGAGGCGTTCAGCGTTATCAGCGGTTTCTTCCGATAGCCAACCATAATCGGGACGCGCACTAAGAAGATGTTCACGGAGAAGGGTGTCGATTGCGATGTCCGCTTCCGTTACCGGATCATTGTTATCCTTGGTCCAGATTTTCACATCGGACTGATAAAAATGACGCGCAATCTCTCCGCCTTCACGTGCGGCCTCTTTGAGGAGCTTCAGGTCTTCACGAAAATCAGGCACCAGCGACCGTCATCCCTTCAATGCGAACAGTTGGTGCATTGGTCCCATAATCGAAGGTCAGGTCGTTTGCAGGGGTGAGATTTTTGAACATCTCGATCAAATTGCCTGCAATCGTGATTTCGTTGACGGGATAGGCCAGGTGCCCATTCTCAATCCAGATGCCGGATACGCCAACACTATAATCGCCGGTGGTGGGATTGACTGAAGGGCCAAACATGGAGTTCACAAAGAGGCCTTCTTTGATGTCGGCTATTAAGTCTTCGGGGGAAACGGTTCCGGCTTCCATATACATATTTGACCATGATGGGGCAGGCGGTCCGCCAGTGCCGCGAGAGGCGTGACCTGTGGTTTCAAGACCGAGCTGGCGGGCTGTTGCAGTGTCGAGCAGCCATGTTTGCAGAGCGCCATTTTCGATGAGGTTGATGCGTTGATTGACAACACCTTCGCCATCAAAGGGTTTTGAAGACAATCCGCGTTTCCGATGCGGGTCATCAATGATGTGAATGCCGTCAGCAAATATGTGTTCCCCCATTTTATCTTTGAGGAAACTTGTTCCGCGCGCGATCCCTGTCCCTGTTATCGCCCCACCAAAGTGACGGAGAAGAGAATTGGCAATACGGTCCTCATAAACGACGGGCACGGCTTGACTTTTTGGGCGTTTTGGATGAAGCGCTTGAAGCGCGCGTTCTGCAGCTTTTTCGCCGATGCTTTTGGGGTCGCGCAAGTCTTCGCGGTGATGGCAGGATTGATAATCATAAGCCTGCTCCATCTCGAGGCCTTCTCCTGCGATAACGGCGCAGGAAAGAGAAAAATGCGTTGATTGGTAGGTTTGTGCAAAGCCTTCACTTGTCGCAAGCGCGACACCACCGCGTCCCCATGCGCCATTAGCGCCTTCCGAGTTTGTAATCCCTTTGACAGCCAGGGCCGCGTCTTCGGTTGCTGCAGCGAGGTCTGCAAGCTCCTCTGTCGTGGGTTCGCGGGGGTCAAAAAGATCAAGGTCACGAGCGTGAGTGGCGAGACGTTCTTTTGGCGCTAGGCCGCAAAAAGGGTCTTCGGGGGCTTCCTTTGCCATGGCCACAGCTCGTTCAGCGAGGGCTCTTAAAGCCTGCGGTGAGAAGTCTGTGCTGGAAACGGAGGCTTGTTGTTTCCCGATAAAGACCCGCAATCCCAGATCCTGAGCCTCTGATCTTTCCACTTCTTCAAGCTTGCCGAGGCGATAGGAGGCGTCCAATGACATGCTCTCAAAGACAACAGCATCAGCCGCTTCCGCGCCTGCTTGGCGCGCCAGTTCAATCAATTGGGTCGTGACATCGAGAGTGTTTCGGGAGGCCGCGTCTGTGCTCATACTCATACCTATATGTATCGAATCTCAGCCTGTCATATCACCCTCATGTGAAAATATCCAAGGGTGAGTTTGGAGACTAGTTGAGCGCATAGATGAGGCAGTAGACAATCCCGATGAGATAGACGACGAACGTTAATGAGGTGCCAATACCGCGGCCTTTGGATCGGCCGGGATTAGAGTGAAGCCCTTGCCAATGCGCGAGCCGGCCTATGATCAGAAGTCCACCCATGACATGGAGAATAATGCTGGAGGTTTGCATCAATTCCAGCACAAGGATCATTAAAAGCGCTATCGGCACGTATTCGAGATAATTCCCTTGAACCCGGATGGCTTGCAGCATGCTTTCATTGCCGCCATCGCCCAAACTGATTTTTGTTTGACCACGCCGTATGGCAACATAGATAGCAAGCGCGAGCGCAAAGATGCCATGAATGCCGACATATAATGCCGTGATCGGGACGTCAAAAGGGCTTGGATCCATTGGGTAAGTCTCCTCCGCTGTGAACGCTTATCGTGCGTCCTTTTGTTGTTCTACTTTTTTGCTGATTGTGACGAGAGAACCATCAAATATCCAACAATAAAAATGATCGTTTCCGCAAGGTGCAACAAATAGAGACCTCGCGTTTCATCGTAAGGATCGAATCCGACGATACTGCCAAACACCCAATAGGCAAGCACCAACGGGGCGCCAAAGAGGCCTATCATCTTCATCTTCTGTGGGGCGTCATTTGACCAGATATAGTTCAGCACCACGCCGGAAAGGACAATGGCGAAGAGCGATTCACGCAGTCCATGGTTTTTCCAAAAGGGTTGCAGCGCTGGATTGTTGTAAATGTCGTAAGCGTGGTTACAGTATTCCACAATGATCAGCACAAAGGGCGCGGTGAGCGTGAGGCGAGACAAGGCGGTCATGAATAGGCATCCCCCAGAACGAATCCTTCTATTGCATAAATACCAGATTTTGTTGGATTTGTATTGAGGGGGCTAGCGCCAGATGGCCTTGCCAGAGCCGGGCAATCCCAAACGAGACCATTTTTCATTAATAACCTCAATGACATCATCACTCATGCGGATTTGATCTCCCCATTCGCGTTCGGTCTCAGGCGGCCATTTATTTGTCGCATCAAGGCCAATTTTCCCGCCAAGGCCTGATTTAGGTGATGCAAAGTCAAGATAGTCGATAGGGGTGTTGTCAATGAGGGTGATGTCGCGCACTGGGTCCATGCGGGTTGAGATGGCCCACATGACATCTTTCCAATCCCGGGCGTTGATGTCGTCGTCCACCACAATGACCCATTTTGTGTACATGAATTGCCGCAAGAAAGACCATGCCCCCATCATTACGCGTTTGGCATGACCGGGATAAGCTTTCTTCATGGATATGACAGCAATGCGATAGGAACAGCCTTCAGGCGGTAACCAGAAATCTGTGATTTCAGGAAATTGTTGCCGCAACAAAGGGATGAAGACCTCATTTAACGCTTCACCTAAAACACTCGGCTCATCCGGCGGGCGTCCGGTGAAGGTGGATAAATAAATCGGCTTCTCACGCATGGTGATGGCGCTGACAGTAAAAACGGGAAACGTTTCAACCGCATTGTAGTAGCCGGTATGATCTCCATACGGACCTTCTTTGGCTGTCTCCTCAAGGGAAACGAAGCCCTCTATAATAATCTCAGCTTCGGCTGGGACTTTTAACGGAATAGTTTTGCATGGGGTGAGTTCGACGGCTTTACTGCGCAAGAGCCCGGCAAATTGATATTCCGAAAGTGTATCGGGGATAGGGGTGACTGCAGCTAAGATCGTGCCTGGGTCTGCCCCAAGCACCACGGCGGCTGGCATCGGTTCTTTGCGATCTTGTTTCCAACGGGCAAATTGCTGGGCCCCGCCGCGGTGTTCCAGCCAACGCATAATGGCTTTGTTTTTGCCCAAG
>JANQLI010000240.1 GCA_028280675.1 Alphaproteobacteria bacterium | reverse complement strand
TCCCCGCAGGCGCCCGAAAATAGGCGTTTTTCATCATTTTCTGTTTGCCGATATAGTATTCGCCATCAAGGACGAAGATTTCTGTATCGGCTTCGTAATAGCCGCTTTCACGGTTCCAATCCGTATCGAAGCGCACTTTCGTCGATGCTGCGCCATTCTCTTCGTCATAACAAAGATTCCGCTGCGCAGCTTTACCGCTGCCCTTCGGTAATTCAGCATCGTGCCAGACAAGGTCAGACTGCTGAATAAGTTCAATATGAGGTCTCACGTCTCTCTCCTCTTCTCAACACATTCTCAATCGCGTGCATGCGCACTCAAGAGGATTAATAGCTTGTGTCACTAATGTTATGGCCAGATTCGCGGATCTTTTGGATCAGCGCGCGTGTTTTCTCGATGTCCTCTTTAATCGGCTCTACAGCGTCTTCAAAGTTTGGATCTTCGAGATTCTCGCCAAGCGCAGCCTGCATGATTTGCAAAGCCGCCACGACACGGCGTGTTTCATAAAAGTCGAGTTCTACAGTGATGTTTTCATTTTCAGACATAATCGACGTCTTTCTTTTCGGTGCGTCACACAGTGAATAACAGGGCGTGATGATGGGCCTTTGGCCTTTTTCTTTCCCGCCTCTGCAGTGGGGCTATTCTAACAAGCCCGCGCAAAAAAACATCGAAAACTGGGCGGCGCGCATCAAATTGCCACGCACTGTCCGAAGATCGGATAGTGCAGGACGGCGATGCGGGTGCATTCAAAAGGCCCGCCACACAAAGATGGCAGGCCTTAATTGATGGAGCTCCTCAGATGCCGCTTAGAGAGGCTTAAACACGCCGAAATACGCCACCACGGCGATCAATATATATGTGGTGTAGACAGGAATCAGGGTCTTTGCGACGCCGTCTTTAATGCCTTTTTCAATCTCTGGTGTACTGCCTTCTTCCAGCAGTCGGATGTAATAGACAAAGGCAGGTTCAAACACCCACAGAATGCTAATGGCTGTAATATTGATAATCCCAAAGATAATCAGTTTGACCGCCAGCCAGGTTTCCATCACCGGCCCTGCGCCCATTAACGACAAAACAGCGAGGAGGATAATCCCTGCTCCAAACACAGGCACGACATAATTGTTGATCTTCACCAGTTTCTCACCCAAGGGCTTACCAATCAAAAAGGCGCTGCCCACATTGGTCACTAAGATCACAGCGGTAATGGCCCACACAACCACAATGGCGGTATCGCTGACATCAAGATAGCCGGTCGCTTGCCCAAGATGCACGCCAAACGCAAACGCGAAGGTCCACATAAAGCGTGGCAGCAGCTCAATCATCAGCGCCATCTCGACCATCTTAAAGCGCGTTTCAGGCGACAAGGTTGGATCGGCTGATTTCTTGGTCGCCAGCATCACGCCCATATCTGTGCCAAGCCAGAAGGTCAGCATCAAAATGTGCACAAATTTCCAAAATAATTGCGGTTCAAACATATCCATGTGCGCTCTCCCTAGCCGATTGATCCGGCGCTCTTGTGACCACCTGGAATCATCGCGTTATTCAAAGAGCTTAGCGACTTTTGAGTAAAAATGAACCCTGCAACTTCGCTGCGCTCGTCACGGCTCTTTATTGCCGCTATTCTCAGCTTTTCCCAGACGGGCAAAAGGCTTTTATCCGAAGCCCGGACAGTTAAGGAGTTTGAAACAACACTTCTTGGAGCGGCCCCTTACATTGCCCTTCAAAAGACCACCCCTGTGAGAGGACTTCGATTATGGTTCTGCAATATTCCGCCGTTGGCATCCAAAACATCTCACATATGGCGACAACCCGCGATGATTACATGCGGGATATTGAACGCCTCGGCACATCCATCGGCTATGCGATGTGGAATTGTCCCCTCGATTTGCCCGTCAAGCTGGTGGCGATTTCTGAGGGGGGCATAGGCGGCTGGTGCCTGGCAGGCGGTGACAAACACCTTGAGCTCTATAACACGGTCATCCCTGAAGTCGGTGGACCGGAAACACAAGTTCTCGGCCAATATGCCAAAACGTTTGGCGTCTATTTGATGGCCCAAATGGTGGCGAAAGATCCTGATTTCTTCCCAGACCGGATATTTAATATTGGATTTATCATGGACCCCAATGGGGAGATGATCCTGAAACACTATAAGACGTCTTTTTATCAAAAAGAGACTAACACCGCGCCAAGTGACATCTGGGATCATTATTTGGACCTCTATGGCGATGATCCGGTCAAGCTGCATGAGGCGCTCTATCCCGTCGCCAAAACCGATATTGGAAATTTGGGCATGCTGATCTGTGCTGAAGGATCATATCCGGAAGCAGCCCGCGGACTTGCCATGAACGGCGCGGAAGTGATTTACCGCACGCAATATCCTGAACCTTGGATGGGCAACAACATGCATGAGATTCAAAATAAATCTCATGCGATCTTCAATACGGCTTACGTCCTGGCCCCGAATATTGGTGGTATTTATATGCCAGGCAGCGAAGATCACCTGATGTCATGTGGGCGCAGCAATATTATCGATTATCGCGGCAATATTATCTCGGAATACAAAGGCCCTGGCGAAACACTGGTCAGCGGCATTATCAACATTGATGGCTTGCGCGATTTCCGTGTGCGCGGCCAATGGCAGAACTTGGCCAAAGACATGCGTGTCGAAGAATATAAAGTCATCTACGACGCCATGATGGCCAAGGGCGGTATTTACCCGCGCAATCTCGCGATGGACAAGCCTCCGCTGACTGAAGAACAACAGCATGAGCTGGTGAAAATTCAGGTCAATAAAATGGTGGAATGGGGCATTTATACGGCTCCTCCGGGATGGGAACCTTTTGAAGAAGACCCCGAGGTCAAAGGCCGTGTTGAGGAAGCCGAGCAACGCTCACACAATCGGCGTTAACACCGCTTACCAATAGTGCATGACTGGAAAGATAATAAGTGTGATGATCAGGAGAACACCGCAAATAAATAAGACTGTGCGCGTTTGGTTGGTCATTGTACCTCTCGTAACGTCGAGCTATTTATGCTGATACGATCTTCAACGAAACTTAGACTAATAGACGCCTCGCGGAAACTTAAAAGGGCACATCAGCCCGATACGTCATCACCTCTTTGCGGCGCGGATGCATGAAACTAAAAAAGTTTCGAAGAGCCCTGCTTCGATCACTGCAATCACTCACAAAAACAGAAAATCATCGGCATGTAGACTCGCTTTTGTCACGCCGACTAGTGTTATAGTATTTCCCGACCCTAAATCTATCACTGCATGACCGTTAACATCAGCAGTTACTGCCATAATCTCAGCAAAAGTATCTAAATGGTCTGGCATAAATGTAAACCGGATGAAATCCTCGCTCCCAGCACCAGCTTGAAACCCTCTGACTACATCTACGCCGTCTGCTTGCAAAAAACGGATTTCATCGTCACCAAGGTTCCCGTATATCGTATCGTCACCAGCGCCTGCATCAAGCGTGTCATTTCCTAAGCCACCAACCAAGACATCATCGCCGCCTTCACCGTCAAGGCTATCATTGCCTACATCGCCCTTGATCGTATCGTTGCCGTTTCCCCCAGACACCGTATCATTACCTTTATGACCCGCAACACTGTCATTGTCGTTATCGCCATTTAAAATGTCATTCCCACGCGCACCAAATATTGTATCATTGCCTGCACCCCCAAAAGCGCGATCAGCATGATCACCAGCATAAATGAGATCGTTTCCACGGTCGCCAAGTAACCTATCTTGACCCCATCCTCCAACAAGAGTGTCATCACCATAATGGGCTAGCAGGTCGTCATCACCGCTTCCGCCTTTTAGGCTATCGTTATCGACATATCCGTAAAGTGAGTCATTCCCGTTTCCGCCAATAAGAGTGTCATCACCGAACTCGCCAAATAAACTATCATTACCTTCACCGCCGAAAATTTTATCGTTATCGCCTCCGCCATCAAGGTAATCATTACCTGCGTTACCATAAAGAGTGTCATTGCCAGCCTCACCATAGTGCGTATCATCACCACTAACACCTTGAAGCCAATCATCACCAGATCGACCATAGAGTCGATTGTCATTGGCATCACCAAGCAACGTATCATTGAAATTCGATCCGGTAGCCCGCTCAATACTGATAAGGCTATCAGTAGCCCCACTACCATCAATGGCACTTGATGTTTTGAGGTTGATTGTGACGGCTGCCGTGTCATTTTCATAGATTGCCTGGTCATAATCTGACCCGCCATCCAGCGTATCCGGACCTGCACCGCCTTCAAGGCTGTCATATCCAGCATTGCCGAACAGCATATCATTGCCGAGTCCACCAATCAGCAAATCGTTCCCAGCTAAACCGTTAAGCGTGTCATTACCGCCAAATCCGGTAATTGTGTCAAAACCCGACGTACCGTCTAATTCTTCCCCCACTTCTGTTCCATCTATAACGGCCATTAATTACCCCCCAATAAACGCAGCATTTAAAATGCATTACCATAACAAAAGCAACTTATACTACAGGCGTATGTAACTCCGCAACTCATTTGACTCAGACACTGGCAGGCATTCCTCATTTAAAAGGGACAAGACGCCTCATAGTTCATCACCTTTTTGCAACGTGGATGCATGAAGCTGAGGCGTTCCGCATGAAGTTGCAAACGCTCAACCCCCACTTTCGCCTTTTCCGGAGCGTAAAAATTATCGCCTAAAATGGGATGACCAAGTTCCAGCATATGCACGCGCAATTGATGAGATCGTCCCGTCTCCGGAAAAAGCGCCACACGCGTCACCGCCTCTTCACGCCCTATAACCTGCCAACGGGTTATGGCTTTCCGTCCCAATTCATGATCAACCATCTGCTTCGGCCGATTCGGCCAGTCACACCGCAATGGAAGATCAATGACTCCCTCGTCCTGCGCCATCACCCCAAACACCCGCGCTTGGTAGACTTTCTGTGTACGGCGTTTCTCAAATTGTTGGCCAATATGACGATGCCCGTGCGGCGTCAACGCCATGACAATGACGCCTGAAGTATCCATATCCAGGCGGTGGATCGTCGTCGCGCTTGGATATTTCTCCTGAACACGCGCCTCTAAACAATCCTTGAGGTGATCGTATTTTCCTGGCACGGAGAGTAAACCAGATGGCTTATTCAGCACGATATAATCATCGTCCTCAGCAAGCACTGAAAGATATGGCTCAACAGGCGGGGCATAAGTTTGCAACATGATCGAACGTAGCGCTTCTCACGTAACTCGACTACACTCAATGGCTTGTGCCACAAGACGGCGAAAGAGGGAACCATGATTACTGTTCACCATCTCAATAATTCCCGCTCACAGCGTATTCTATGGCTGCTTGAGGAACTTGGTCTGGAGTACGAGATTAAATTCTATACCCGTGACAAAAAAACACTTCTGGCCCCGAAAAGCTTGCGTAAAATTCACCCGCTGGGCAAAGCGCCAATTTTGACGGATGGTAATCTCACGTTGATCGAATCCGGTGCGATTATTGACTATCTCGCCGAAACCTATGCAGGAGCAGAGTTCCGCCCTGCAGCCCTCACACCCGACTACATCCGTTACCGCGAATGGCTGCACTTTGCCGAAGGCTCGGCTATGCCTCCATTAATGCTCAAACTCATTTTTGATCGTATGGAGACCGATGCTCCCTTTTTCATCCGTCCCATCGCCAAAGCCATCGCAAAGAGTGTCAAATCGTCATTCATTCTGCCAAATCTCAATGGCATGTTGGATTACTGTGAGCAACATCTGGCAAAGCATGAGTGGTTTGCTGGTGACCGCTTTAGCGCTGCAGACATCCAAATGAGCTTGCCGCTTGAAGCGTCGGCTGCGCGCGGAGGGTTAAACAAGACGCGTCCGAAATGCATGCGCTACTTAGAGCGCATCCACGCCCGTCCGGCGTATCAAACAGCATTAGAAAAAGGTGGTGCGTATCGTATTGTCAGTTAACTTACCCGACTCCAAGCCGTTTCACCATTTCTTCACGGAGCACCTGGACCGTTTTAAGGGGCCGCATCACGACGGTGAAGTCCGTCACAAGTCCGTCTTCATCAAGAGTAAGCAAATCGACACCTTCTGCATTGAGGTCCCCCACTTTCGCGTGAAACTCAAAGGCATAATGCGGATGGTTATTAAAGACACGCACATACTGAAAATCGTCAAACACTTCAATCACGTTTGACAAGATCATGACGGCGGCATCACGCCCTTGCCAATCCTTCCAATAGGTTGGCGGGCGAAAGACAACATCATCTGCTAGGCACACACCAAGAGCGGTGTCGTCTTTCGTAACAATGGCGTCAAAGAGCGGTTTGATACGTGGATCAACATGAAGCTCTGTCATGCCTATTCCGGCTTTCGGAACGTAAAAATCAAACGATCCGTTTTACGGCGCACTGTGGGGTCAAAGACGTTCTTTGTTTTGTCGTCCGCAGGATGCGCCAATGCATCACTTTCACCCACAAATTCAAATCCAGCGTCCATTAAACCCTCTTTGACCGTTTGTGCGTCGATACGATGCAAGGTCGCCGTATCACGCAAGCCCGTATTCTCTTCTGCTTTATGATCAACAATCACATAGATACCGCCAGGCTTGAGGGCGTCAAACACCAATGCATTCAATGTTGCGGCATCAATGCCAAAATCCTCAATCAATGTATCATGATAGAGCAAAATCAAATACGCACTATCAAGGGGTTCGGGAAAAGACATTTCAGGAAATGGCGCCATACTACCGACAACATTGCCATATGCGGCAACAATCGGTTCAAGAGGGTCCTTCCCGCCAAAGAAACGTTCAAACCGTTTGGGGTTAAAGGCATAAACCTTTCCGGTCTCACCCACCACAGCGCTTAAGATTTGTGTGTAATAGCCACTCGCCGCGCCAATATCCGCCACCACATCACCTGGCTTTGTCCCCGCATGGGCAATTACGGCCCCAGGTTTGCGATTGGCGTCTTGCGCCTTATCGTCTTCTGGACGGCGCGGATCGGCGAGCGCCTCATCGATCAGGGCGAGGAGAGGATCAGATGCTGCGTCTGGTGTGCCAATATCCGGCGTCTCCACACTATCAGGGGCTGTATTTGTTGGTGCGGGTGATGACGGTTCCGTTCCCTGCTGATCGCAAGCTATTAAAAATGCGGAAAGCGCTAACGCACTCAGAATTTTGAGAGATTGCATCATCTTACTCCTCCATCCTCAAGACGTCAGAGCAAGTCTAAAGTAATTTAATCGGATTGAACAGCGGCTCAGTTTGACGCTATGTCCTCATTTCACGAATCAATAAAGCGCATGCATCATCAAGTTATTTCGCGTTGGCGAGGACTCCATCAATATCGTTGAGCACATCCGGGTGGTACTGTTCTGTGAGCTCAAGGTAATAGGGGTCAAACTCTTCTGCCCGATCAATATGGCGCCCCGCACCACGCGCAAGGGTATGCCCCTTGACATCACCAAACCCCATCCACGGCCGGAAGGTCACAGCTCCATTGAAATGCACAATAGCGGGAACCGATGTGGCCTGCGGGTCCGAGAGCTCTGATAATGTCGAGTGGTACGTTGAGTTTTCATTATAGACAAAACGATACCCACCTTCGGTTTCCGGGGCGCCGCTATCGACACGAATTTCCTCGGTTATCCACACATCGTCCCCCACAGTCACCGCTGGTTTGAAGGCATGATTAATCGTCATGCCCGACGCCTCGCCTGCCGGATTGGGGATTTTTAAGCCATCGGCCGTCATCTTAATCAGAGATGGCCCCATCCGCGTTTGCGGCACCTCAATCACTTCATCCGTGAACGGATTGGTCCAGGTTTCCAACAATTTGTTTGTTTCAAGGTCTGTGAAATAAGCCACTTCGATACTGCGAATGTCATAGCCTTCATCATCGGCTTTGGTAAACCGGAAGAAGGTGCCTGCGAGAATATTCCACATCGGCGTCGCGTAATTATCCACCATGGCGTAACGGGTCCCGCGCACCCACCCCATAGTAACACGATCATCGGTACTCCCCCGCATCTTGGCGATAGCCGTGAGGAAGTCACCACGGTCATTGAGATCCAGTAAGTCATGACCACGTGCTGACGTTATGACACCCAACTGCGAAGCGGCGACCGCGCCGCCCATAACCCCAAGCGCCCTGCGGCGATTAAAACCTGTATTTGAAAAATCTGACATCCTGATCCTGTCTCCCTCATCACTACGATAATCTTAGTCCGGAAAGAGACGAGAGATCAAATTTCCACCACACTCGACCGCAAGGCGAATGTCTCAATCGCGTGACGTATAAGTCCCACGCTTTTTCAGACCGGTGATGACTTTTTCGAAGACCTTTGCGGCGGCATCGTCATGTCCAGGTTGTGCATTCGCTGGCCAAATCGTGGCGTCATAAATTTTACGGTAAATTTCACTGCGCAAATAGGGAATCCAATTCTGAAAGCGGGCATTTTCACGAAAATGCCGCAGCGCATCAATATTCACTTCCGCAGACACATAACAGTCACCCGCTTCTGGGGTAGAGGCCATGACCTCACCCTTATAACCGACAATCATCGACCGGCCGCCAAGTGCGCCATCCACATACGTTGGCGGCGCATCGGGACCGGACGGCATAATTAACGACCCGGTATTGGTCGCAATCAGGTATGCTGTGTTGTCAAGAGCACGTGCCCGGTTTTGCACATCCCATATGTCCCGATTGACCCATGGCTCGGGCAACGACCCGCGATAAAAAATTTCGGCGCCATTGAGCGCAAATCCCCGGTATGATTCGGGGAATGCTCCTTCCACACCCACACTTCCGGCAATATTACCGATCGGTGTGCGCGCCACTGGGAAAAACGCATCCAGGCCATCGCCATATTTTTCGACCCAAGCGTCATAGACATCATGGGGCGTCGTCGAATGCTCAACGAATAAAACAATATTCTTTTGATGGGTCCAAATCACATCGCCAGCCGGATCAATCAAAAAGACCGTGTTAAAAAACCGGTCCGGGAAATCGGGATTCTTTGTTTTCAACTGCCCAAGAATATAGACACCATGTTGTTTGGCCTTTTCACCGAGCAAATCGGTTTCCCAACCAGGCATATCCGCGGCCATTGTGCGCGTATATTCTTCGCAAGATAAATGCAAAATCTCATCAACGAAGCCTTGGATAGCCCCTTCCCCAAAGGTGATAAGTTTCACAGGCAATTCGAGAGAACAGATATGACACACCAGATCAATCATATTGCCAATATGAGTGATGTTGACGCGCACGTCTTCGCGTGTTGCCACATGCTGCACCTTGGTTTGCAAGGCCACAGCCATATAAGGATCAATACGATCCGTCATTACCTCTCTCCACCCGATTCGGTTACGTGCACAGAGATATATTAAACGAAGTCTTCCACACGTACATCATCAAATCCGGGAATGATGGGACGTTTGAGCTTATCCACATCTTCCAGATCCATGGTCGCATCAATACCAATACGGAATGACTTATGCCCTTCTTTCGAAGCCGCACTCCGCTCTAGCTCCCAGCTCACAGCTTCAGGAATCAAATGGATCTTCGATGCGTCTGCCACACGCGACCAAATCGCCCATTCCACATCATTGTAATTGTAAATATCGATATCTCCGTCCACCACGACGATGCGTTTAAAGATGAGTGAGACAGGCAAGTATCCGGCTGTCGATTCAAATGCAGCTTTGATCAGCTCCATTGGCTCATCATCACTCTTCTTATCAATCTGAATAAAGAGCTGTAGCATGGGTCCTGCGACTTTCGCGTCAATCACCACATGCAAAGCTTTGATGATCGGAAATTGCTTGACCAAATCCTCCATAATGGATTTTTCAGCACTATAGATGGCGACAGATCCAACCGTATTATGCTCAGGATTGGCGCCTGCCAGTATGCAATAAAAATTTGGGTCTTTGCGATGGGTAATGGCCGTAACCCGAAACAGCGGATTTGTTTCTGGTCCATATTGTCCAGCAAATTCGCCAAGTGTGTGCTCAATCTCTTGGCTGAAATCAATCACCCCTTCAATAATGATTTCTGCATCGGCGGGAACCAAGAGGTCGCTGTGTTCTGCCTTGACCAACGCCAACGGCTCTTCGCGCAAACCGCCTGCAACGCCAAATTCGGAAACTGTCGCCGGGGGCTTCCCAACCGCTGCCATCAATAACGCAGGATCAACACCAATAGCCAATGCGAGATGCATCTCTTCGCCAGAATCACGGTGATGATTATAAATGCTGCGCAAATCACTCATCGTGCTGGCATTCACGGTCAGTGTTTGATCATCAAGTTTCAAACTCCGATACGTGCCAACATTGAGCTCACCCGTTGCAGGGTTGCGGCTAATACCCACTGCACCTGTAATAAAAGCCCCGCTATCGTCCTCAAAAAAGGTCGGGATCGGCAATTCGCTGAGATTGATCGCATCGCCGACCTTAATCACGTCCTTCACCGCACCGGTATTCATAATTTTCGGCTCAAGAGGCTCAGCAACCGCTCGCTCAAGTATCTTGGCGTGTTCTAAGCGCGAAAAAGGCTGATCCTTTGGAATATCATGAAGGTCCTTGTAGCGCTCCAGAGACGTAAAATGCCCTCCCACAAGTGGGAACTGCGCACCTTTGACATTTTCAAAAGCATAGGCTTTGCCTGCATTCTCGATTTTGCACATCAACGCCGCTAACTCGAATTTGGGATCGACTTCCTTGGTCACATGCACGACGTCACCGCGTTCCTCAAGTAGAGCCATATAAGACCGAAAATCGCGCACCTTTGTTTCTCCCACCTCTTTACTGACTGTCCTTAACAACAAAACAGAACGCCGCACTTATCATGGCGATCATGTGCAACGTTCCACCGACATGTTGCAATTCACCTAACCCCAGGGTGATGGTGAATGTAACGGGAAGCAACTGACTGACCACCAACTGGACTCTTTTTGCCCAGCTTCCCGTTAGCTTCCTGACACGCATCCGAAGGGTGGTTGAATTGGTTTAAGTGTACGAGCCATTCGGACTCCCATGTCAGACCCGCTTGTATCCCAACATTGCAAAGATATACTTCGAGAAGTGTAGGTGATTTGACAATTCTTCTGCGGAGTCATGAGGAGAAAATGACATGAATATCCAGGCCGTTTCACGTCGCAGTTTTTTACGCGGAACAGGCGCTGCTGTTACGGGCAGCCTCGCATTGCAATATGCGAACGGCACGGCTTTAGCGCAAACGGAAACAGATAAAGATTACCAAAGCTTCGAAGACCTCTACCGCGAGAAATGGACCTGGGACAAAGTGGTACACGGTACTCATGGAACCAACTGTACGGGCCATTGCGCGTTCAACGTCTATGTCAAAAACGGTGTTGTGTGGCGCGAAGAACAGCAAGGCCAATATGGCAATCAGGGCGGTGAGGATGTGCCCGATTATGGGCCACGTGGGTGCCAAAAGGGTCTGCGCCATTCAAAATATATGTATGGGACCCAGCGCGTTCTTTATCCCATGAAGCGCGTCGGCGAACGCGGCGAAGGCAAATGGGAGCGCCTAACATGGGATCAAGCCCTTACAGAAGTTGCGGATAAATTTATCGATCACGCCACCACATCCGGTGTGGACTCTATTTCCTATGAAATCGGCACACAAATGGTCATGAAGCGGGGCTCTTGGGCGTCGCTCGCACGCTTTGGGAATATCACAGGCGTGTCTGTGCCAGAGGCTTATGCAGGCGTTGGCGACCTTCCCATTGGTATGTACATGACAACAGGCGTCCCCATTCTTGGGGATTCCATGGCGGCTATTTATAAATCCAAGGCCTGTTTAATCTGGTTCTGCAATCCCGCGGTGACGCGTATTCCGGATGCGCATTTCTTCTGGGAAGCCAAGTATAACGGTACCAAGGTCGTGGCGATCTCACCCGAATTTTCAGCCACAGCGATGCACGCCAACCGCTGGCTGAATCCGAGAGCGGGAACGGACACGGCATTGGCTTTGGCTATGTCGCAAGTTGTGATTGCGGACGGCAGCTATGACGCGGATTACATCCGTGAACAGACGGATTTGCCATTCCTCGTGCGCACTGACAATGGCAAATTCCTGCGCGGCACGGATATGGCCACCCCGCCTGAGGCTGAGGTGCCCGATCATGTCTTCTACATTTGGGATGAATCAACAGGCGCTGCCGTCCAAGCACCTGGCACAGGCAAGCAACCCATGAATATGGAAGTTCCTGGCATTGTGCATGAAGACAATGCAATTGTTCTCGGCGACATTGTTCCTGCGTTAGAGGGCACGTTTACCGTCGAGACCAAAGACGGTCCTGTGGAAGTCACGACCGTTTTTGAAAAAACCAAAACGCATCTTGAGAATTACACGCCGGAAAAGGCGTCCGAAATTACCGGTGTGGGCGCTGAAGCCATTCGCACCGTTGCCCGCGAATTTGCAGGTGTAAAACCAGGTATGATCTTCACCGGTTATAACGCTTGCAAAAACTTGCATGGCGATATGGTGCTTAGGTCTTTCTTGCTGCTGCTTTCTCTCACAGGAAATATTGGTCCCGAAGGCGCTGGTCTTCAACTGACGAACATTCCCGGCGAAGGCGGCACTTTTGCCTATGCCTTTGCGGATGTGGGGCCCGCGCTGAAAATCAAAACCGGCGCGACATGGGATTACGAAACCGCCAATATGAAAGAGCTCAATGCCGAAGTATATGGCCAAGAGCTCGCCGATGAAATCGACAGCCACTATCAAGAGGCGATGCAGAATCAATGGATTCCCCCACAAGCGCCCCTTGGGTGGAAAATGGGCTTCTTTGCCGGTGTGAACTCCGCGAATTGGCGCGCCTCGGGCATACGCTGGCGCGAAACTGCTTTTGGTCAACTTGAGACCATTGTCTCCGCCGTTCCGGATATGAGCGTCACCGCGATGCACGCCGACTATGTTTTCCCCATAGCGCATCATTATGAACGCAACGACATGATCCATGAAGGGCGCACACCCTATCTTCACACGCTGAACGAAGCGGTGCCGCCTCTTGGGGAAGCCGTCGATGATTGGACCTGGCTGAAACGTTTGTGCGAAGCGATTCAAACGAAAGCGATCGAACGCGGCGTGGAACCGCTACCCGATAACTTTATGGGCAATCCTATCACGCGCGATTTGACCAAAGTGCATGATCTCTTCACCATGGGAGGCACGCTCAGCCAAACCAAAGATCTGCTCGATTTCCTTTTGCAAACGACGCCCGGTTATCCGCGCATTCCATTTGATGACATCGCCAAAAACGGCATCATTCGCATGGCTGGCAGTGACGGTGTGATTTACGACGAAACGTCACCATTTAGTTCGGCCCTCATCAGCACCTATAAAAACAAACGCGCCTATCAAACCCTGACGGGCCGTCAGCAATATTATTTCGATCATGACTGGTTCCTCAAATTTGATGAGGCACTGCCAGATCATCGTGATCCCCTCACCAATGACGGTTACCCGCTGCAATTGACGATGGGCCATGCGCGCCACGGTATTCACTCCATGTGGCGCGATGACAGCTTGATGGTGGCTCTCCAGCGGGGCGAACCTGATATTTATGTCAGCCCCGTTGATGCGGCGGAACGCGGCGTGGAAGACGGGGATAAAATCCGCGTCTTTAGCCCAATGGGCGAGATGATCATCCAAGCCCACGTTACATCGGCCATGAAACCCGGTATGATGTTCATGTATCATGGCTGGGACCCGATGATGTTCAAGAACCGCCAAAACTTTGGTGCGGTGATCCCAACGGCCGGTCTTTTGAAACCCACCAATATGGTAGGCGGTTACGGCCATTTGAATTACCAACCTTTCGCATGGCAAGCCAATCAGACCTATAAAGACTTCACGTGTAATTTTGAGAAGTATGTGGAGGGTGAGGCGCCTGCGATGCAGGATGCGGGCTGACGCCGAGAGACAAGACGAAAGACGACCCGAGTTTAGGAGATAGGTTATGACGATGCGCCAAGTAGCAATGGTGTTAGATTTGAACAAGTGCATTGGCTGTCAGACATGCACCTCGGCCTGTAAGTCCTTGTGGACCGATGAAGAAGGCCAGGAATATATGCTGTGGAACAATGTCGAGACCAAGCCAGGCCGGGGCTATCCAAAGGATTGGGAGACCGATGGCGGCGGCTTTGACGATAATGGCAAATTGCTGCGCGGGCCCCTGCCCGATCGCAAGGATCACGGCGAAGAACGGCCGTTGAACCATCAAGAGGTCTATTTCGATGGCACGGCGGAGCTGTTGCAGACCTCTGAGCCGTTGACCTATGGCGCCAACTGGGATGAAGACACCTCCACAGGGGATTACCCCAATAACTACCATTTCTATCTCCCCCGCCTCTGCAACCACTGCACCAAGCCGGCCTGTCTGGAGGCCTGCCCGGTGAAGGCGATTTATAAGCGTGAGCAAGATGGCATTGTGCTGGTGGATCAGGACAAATGCCGGGGCTTGCGCCAATGCAACCGGGCGTGTCCCTATGACAAGGTGTATTTCAACTACGCAACGCGGAAATCGCAGAAGTGCATTTTCTGCTTCCCGCGGGTCGAGCAGGGTGTGGCGCCAGCCTGCGCCCGGCAATGTCCGGGGCGTCTCAGATTCGTTGGTTTCTTGGATGATGCGGGGGGGCCGATTGATCTTCTGGTGAACAAGTGGAAGGTGGCTCTGCCGCTGCATCCGGAGTATAACACCGAGCCGAATGTGTTTTATG
>JANQLI010000179.1 GCA_028280675.1 Alphaproteobacteria bacterium | reverse complement strand
AATTGTGCAGGGAAATGGGGCGGTTAGCTCAGCTGGGAGAGCACTTCGTTTACACCGAAGGGGTCGGGAGTTCGAACCTCTCACCGCCCACCATTTAACGTCGGATGGCACCCACGGGGGTGTAGCTCAGTTTGGTTAGAGCGCCGGCCTGTCACGCCGGAGGTCGCGGGTTCGAGTCCCGTCACTCCCGCCATTTTTTCTCTTTTAATTCCAAACATTTGCCGCTCTTTTCGGTTCGCTCCTGAAAAACCTTTCTTACTTTTTGTGCTCACTTGGTTCCTGCTTGCTTTATGTTTTGTCTTTGCTGAGCGTGCCAGCTTCAATGTTTTCGGTGTGTAGACACCCAGAATTATAGAATGGAGGAAGATTTGGCGGGCTTACTCAAGAAGAAAATTTAACAGCCCAATAGCCATTTTCAATGATACCACCACTGCAAATTTTTGGGTTAGTTTTAGCGCATTTGGGAAAGGACTGTATTTGTTTAAGTTTTGAGCACTCCGTGTTCGTTAAGGCTTTTTTCTTTTCCCCACACCATGTTGTTTTGATATAGCCAAGTTCTTTGAATGCACGCGCTAATCGATTATGCCCACGTAGATTTTCCATTACCAATCTTTGTCGTAATAGTATGTCATTGTAATTGACAGGCCAAGGTTTATTACTTTTTAGATCGCTGACATCAATCACAACACCTTTTATCAGTCTCGGCGATACCTCTTCAATTTCAGTTATTGATTTTACGACGTCTGATGAAAATTGCATGTACCAATTCAAATTTGCCATCACCAAAAAATGTGGTGGCGTTAAATAAATTAGTGCTGCTATCAATACGAATACTTGCGACCTGGTAATACTGTAAAGTGCTAAAGCCAAACATAGCGATGCTGGACCGAATATAAATGTTGTGCGAAATGGGATTCTAACGCCTAAAGGAGCGGTGATTATATAGATAGATAAAAAGAGTGCAAATGCGAAGAGTACCAAGACAACATACTGAGGAATACTTTCTATCCTAATAAATGAGGACTTTCTTATACACGCGATTGTCGCAACAATTAGCGTCAGTAAAAGTAAGTACGCGCCTTCTTCCGACGCAAAAATGATGAAGTGCTTGCTAAAAAGCGATGAGTTGATCGTGATGTTTTCAATGAATTGAATAAGCGATGTTGCTGGCTGACTAGCCCGGTAAACTGGCATTGGCGGTATATTGCCAAACGCAATAAATTGAATGATTTTCGAAATGACCCATCCAAGAATAATAGCAATGAGCCAAATTCCAATTCGTTTGGACAACTGTAAAATAATTTCTTTTCGAGATCGAAACGAAAAGAAATCCCTTTTAGGGATAAGGAACAATAACGTTACAAATACAAAAGCTTGATTAATTGCATATAGAGCGACAGTCCCTAAAATGATCAGGCGTGTAACCGGTACTTTGTCATGAGCATAAGCCATTATTGCCAAGACAGATATGCTTGCCAGGCTATGTATGGGCCAATTTAGCTGGAATAATAAGCCGGGATTGATAATCAGCAAAGAAGGTAAAATAATAGGGAGAACTCTGGATTGGTCATCCAAATCTAATAAGTACTTTTTTGAAACGGCATATCCAACGTACCAGTATAAAATAATGGACATACACCACGCCACATAATGAGGAATATACTTAAGATAATGATGAAGTAGAGTAGTTAGCCAGCGCCCGTTTTGTAAGAATTCATTGTGTTCGGATCTTGTGTACCCCCAAGCGTCGTGTCGCCAAAAGCCGTAATCACTGACGATGATAGCGTATTTGACGACAGCCAAAAGGAAAAGTAAGCTCGTTGAATATAGGGCTAAATTCCTAAATGAAATCATTGAATAGAAGCTTCATCATTGTCATAAATCAAATAGACTGTATATCAGGTTGTTATACGAATGGCTAAAAAAAGATATATGCGCGTAATGATTCATGCATAGATTTATTTTTGTATTACCGATTGTCGCGGGTTCGGGTCCCGTCACTCCCGCCATTTGGCCACCGCCGTGTTCATGGGGTGTTTTCCTTATCGTCACAAACCCATGTCCTCTTTCGGCGAATAGCAGACATATCTCATGAGTTGTGCTACAGTTCCGCAAATAGCCAAAAGTGGACATTTAGTTGACTACGAATGCCTAGAAATCTCATCAGATTGACTGCATATATCGGTACGTTCCTTTTAGTCGCTCAGAATGCTTTTCAATTGAATTTTATCGGCGATGCAGAACCTCCGAGATTAAATTTCCTTCAATTATCGATCGCTCTGTTCCTTGTCGCATCTATCACAATGGCGCTCTCAAAGGACATATATCTGCTGCTCAATAAGGAAACTAAAAAGAGTTATGTTGAGGCGGAAGGAAAAGAGATAGCGAAGATTGATCGACACATTAATTCACCCATGCGAGAAATATTGCTGTTTCTATGGGATGTCAGTGTTGCGAGCTGGTTCACTCTTCTTCTAGTTTTCATTCTAGTTGCGTTAGCATAATTCGAAATTAATGAAACGCATAAGATGGCCGCTTTGGGTCAAAAGCTGACATCTGGCTCAGGATGGTCTATACTTCCTGAATTAGCCAAAAGCGGACATATTCCTAAAAGGTCGATCAGTGAAGAAAGAGGGTGCTGTCAAAGAAAGTTTAGGCATCAAGCTCTTTACAGCCACAATTGGAGTTGCCGCTTTTGCATTTTTTATAATGCCGTTTTTTGCGCCTGATGGAGCGTCCGTTTTCTACTTGTTTGGTGGACTTCTGCTGCTCTTGTTCTTGTGTCTTTATCCTTCCTTTACCCATATTGATTGGTCTGAGAAGGGCCTACAAAGAAAATATCCCTTGCCAACAGGGCACATCAAATGGGATGAAATTGTTGCGACTGGTCACAGCAGATACAGAGGTTCATGGGTGGAAGATTGTGACGGTCAACGTTTTCGGTGGAGTGATAATCTGCCCAATGCATACGACCTATTTGAAAGAACCAAAATAGCGACAGAGAACAACGGTGGGCTGATTGATATTGATGAGGCTACGTTATCTGGTCAAAAAAACATACGGTTAGCTGAAGAATTATTTCAAGGTGTTGCTGCAGAGCTAGAGCTTGATATTGCGATAGATGAAGACGTTCCAGTTGAAGTTTCTATGACTCTGCCAAAACAGGGCGGCTTGAAATTCGAGATATGGTTATGCCTTCAAAACATTGATGAGCTGTGGTTTTCCGTAGATGACGTTTTCACTACCAGCAGGTTTCCCTGCCAAGAGGTTATCGGTGACTTTCGAGATGACCTTGTTGGCTTCATAAAGGGGGACCTCAGGATAAGAGTAATTTCACATGCGAAGACTGGTAAAGTTCGCTCTTCTTTCTTGGAGCGAAAAGATGCTGGTGAATGGCAAGTTGTTAGCACCTACGGACGAGGCATAAGGCTAAGACTCTTTGTGGAAACGACTGAGAAAATAATACAAAACTTATAAGTTAAGGCGAAATCTATGTCCTCTTTGGGTCAACAGGAGACATCTAGGTCAATCTAGGCTATAGTTCCGGAATTAGCCAAAAGCGGACATGAGGGTATTGAGAAAGGTGGTTGTGAAGTCATCTTTAGTTAAGTTCGTAGTCAAGTTTACGACTGCTTTTGTCGCGGTTGTCGCAGTTTTCATTGGCTCACTGATTACTCTTGAAGCATTCGTGTTCTCTCGCATTGCAGACATGCCTAATGGCTCGTATTTTTGTACCAACGATGATGAATTAAGAAGCTTAAACCTATTTTGCGAACTTAGACACTATAGTGGGGAGTATCAGAACTATAAGGGTGAGTTCATCCCTACGAATAGCGGCGAAACAGACAAGACACATATTAGGAAAATAATCGCCAAATACGTGACAATCGGCCAGACTAAAGACCGTGCGGTTTCAACATTAGAACACCATGGATTTCGTGTTACACCAGCGAGACTAAGCCAAGATGGAATCTTCGTTATTGGCTTTGATATGCCTGGGCTACACAGTCGCGAAATAGTGTATAATGAAATAATTTCTACTGTTAAACGGCCTTATCCTTTTGATTTTTTGTCGCCTCGGCACTTAATGCTACACATTTTCATTTTTAACGAAAAAGTTGTTGGTGTCGATTTTCGATACTACACCACATACGAAGGTCCCTAAGCAAAAGGAAGTATTTCAAGAGTTCGGTCGCCAATGTCCGCTTTGGGCCATTAGCAGACATAGAGATGGATGCTATTGATGTCCGGTTTTGAGGGCAAAGCGGACATCCTCTCACTCCTCAGTCTATGCTAAAACGCCAACGCGCAATGAGTCCCGTTAAACCACCTGAACCATTTATCGCTCGCTGACGTATATATTCCATATTGATCAATGAGGAAGCTAGACATGTTTACCCTCAAGCGCGCCCTGGTTTTACTGTTCATTCCTGCTTTCATCGGCTCCGGATTGGCGGAAGAAACTTGGTACACCACGACATCTCCAAGCCGTGATGGCATTGGCAAAATCTATATGGGGCGTGAAATATCTCATGTGATGGGACATCTTGGCGCGGGGTGGCTTGAGCGTGGAACGCGCGAAACGGAAGAACGCACAGATTTACTCGTGAATAATTTGGATTTGAAGCCTACTGACGTCGTGGCGGATATTGGCGCGGGGACAGGGTACTTTTCCTTTCGGATGAGTCCGCTTGTTCCCGACGGCAAGATCTTAGCTGTCGATATCCAGAAAGAAATGCTCGACATCATCACAAGGCGTAAAGGGGATGGCTGGAGCAATATCGAAACTGTCCTGGGCGCCATCGATGATCCTCAACTACCCGACAATACCGTCGATCTTATTCTGATCGTCGATGCTTACCATGAATTTTCGCATCCCCGTGAAATGGGAGAGGTCATGGTCAAGGCGTTAAAGCCGGGTGGGCGTATTGCTTTGGTTGAGTATCGCAAGGAAGACCGCTGGGTGCCGATTAAAGAGCTGCATAAGATGACCGAAAAGCAAGCCAAAAAAGAAATGGCGGCATTAGGCCTTGAATGGATCGAAACCAAGGACGTGCTGCCACAACAGCATCTGATGTTCTTTCAAAAACCACTTGAATAATTTTGACTTAAGTCGCCTGCCGCGCGTCTTCATAAGCCTCACACGCCTCAAGCCAGTCGTGTTCGGTTTGCTCAAGCTTTGACTGTGTATCACTGCGTTCTTTATTGAGGGCGGCAGCTTTGGTCGGGTCTTTTGTGTAGAGATCAGGATCGCCAAGTTGCCCTTCGAGCTTGGCCAGTTGCGATTGCAGCTTTTCCATCTCTTTTTCAAGCGTTTCGGCTTTGCGTTTGAGGGGCGCAATGGCGGCGCGGTGTTCGGCCGCGGCGCGTTTGGCGTCACGCCGGTCTTCTCGGGAGCTATTGCCATTATCTCCCTTACTGTTTTTCTTTTCGCGGGTATCACGTTTATCGAGGAGGAGCTTGCGGTACTCGGCCATGTCACCGTCAAACGGCGCCACCGTGCCGCCGTCCACCAACCACAGCCGGTCCACGCAAGCTTCAATCAAATGTTGATCATGGCTGATGAGGATCACGCATCCTTCAAATTCATTCAGCGCATGTATGAGCGCTTCGCGGCTGTCCACATCCAAATGGTTGGTTGGCTCATCCAAGATGAGCACATGCGGCGCATGGTTGGTGCAAAGATGCATCAGAAGCCGTGCCTTTTCTCCGCCCGAGAGTCTCTCGATTTGCGTGTCGGCGCGGTCGATACCAAAACCGAAGCTGCCTAATTTGGCGCGTACTTGTGCTTGGGTGAAGTCCGGCACGAGGTTTTGCACCGCTTCAAACGGGGTTTGCTTTGGGTCCATTTCATCCAATTGATGTTGCGCGAAATAGCCAAAAGTGAGCTTTTTTGATTTGAGCAAACGTCCGTCTTCGACATTGAGACGATCAGACAGAAGTTTGGCGAAGGTCGATTTTCCATTGCCATTCGCGCCGAGAAGCGCGATGCGGTCTTCCATATCAATGCGCAAATTCATGTGCGACAGGATTGGTTTGCCCGCCTCATACGCTACGGATGCGTCTTCGAGGCGGATGATTGGTGGGGAGAGTGGGTTCGGGTCCGGGAAATGAAACGGGTGCACGCGGTCTTCCATCACGGCTGCGATGGGTTTCATTTTCTCTAGCGCTTTGAGACGGCTTTGCGCCTGGCGCGCTTTGGTGGCTTTGGCGCGAAAGCGCTCGACAAACTTTTCCATATGGCGGCGCTGGTCTTCTTGCTTGGCCTTGAGGGCGAGTTGCTGCGCTAGCCGTTCGCGCCGGGTTTTCTCAAACTGGTCATAGCCGCCGGCATAAAGGGTGAGTTTCAAATTCTCGAGATGCAGGATCGACCCCACCGCCCGGTTCAAGAGATCGCGGTCATGGCTGACGATCAGCACC
>JANQLI010000158.1 GCA_028280675.1 Alphaproteobacteria bacterium | reverse complement strand
AATCTTTCAAACGATGGTGCGGACGCTTTTGGAGTGTCCCGTGCCGCTTATTGCTGCTGTGAATGGAGCGGCCATCGGCGGGGGTTTTGAAATCGCTCTGTGTTCGGATTTTATTTATGCGTCAGAGACGGCGCGCTTTGCTCTCACCGAAGTGACATTGGGCATTATGCCAGGGTCAGGCGGGACTCAAAACCTGCCGCGCACGATTGGTCTGCCGCGCGCCAAAGAAATGCTCTATACCGGACGCGCCCTCAGTGCTGAAGACGCTTATGCGTGGGGTGTGGTGAATCGAATCTGCACGCCAGATAAGCTTCTTGATGACGCGCTTGATGCGGCAAAGGCCATCGCAAGCAATGCGCCGTTATCGGTGAAAGCGATCAAGGCGGCTGTGAATACGGGAACCCCTCGCGACCTTCACAATGCGCTGGCCTTGGAGCTTGAGCTTTATAACACGCTTTTGCCCACAGACGATCGCCGTGAGGGGATTCTGGCGTTTCATGAAAAACGCAAAGCCCGGTTCAAGGGGGCATAGGTGCCGCCGTTTTCTTCAGAAGAAAACCGTCTATAAAAAAGCTGCGCTAGAGGTGTGCGAGGGCTTGATCGAGATCAGCAATAATGTCGTCAACGTCTTCAATGCCAACAGAGACCCGCACCACATCCGGACCCGCCCCGGCTTCAATGCGTTGTTCTTCACTCAATTGGGCATGGGTCGTTGAAGAGGGGTGAATGATCAAACTCCGCGTATCGCCGACATTCGCCAGGTGACTGAACAGATTGACGCTGCTCACCAGTTTGACACCGGCGTCATAGCCGCCTTTGACGCCGAAAGTGAACACCGCGCCAGCGCCTTTGGGACAGTATTTCTGGGCCATAGCGTGATATGGATCATCGCTTAATCCTGCATAGGAGACCCATGTCACTTTGTCGTGCTCTTTGAGATGTTTGGCGACGCGTAATGCATTGGCGCAGTGGCGTTCCATCCGCAAATGCAATGTCTCCATACCTGTTACGAAGAGAAACGCGTTCATAGGCGCAAGCGCTGGCCCAAGGTCCCGCAAGCCAAGGACCCGGCAGGCGATGGCAAAGGAAATATTGCCAAACGTCTCATGCAGTTTCACGCCATGGTAAGAGGGATTAGGCTCAGAAAGAATTGGGAATTTACCGTCTTTCGACCAGTCAAATGTTCCGCCATCGACTATGACCCCACCGATGGAATTGCCATGACCACCGAGGAATTTCGTCGCAGAGTGAACAACAATATCCGCGCCATGTTTTATCGGCTGGCAGAGATAGGGCGATGCTAAGGTATTATCAACAATCAGAGGGATGCCTGCGTCATGGGCGATGTCAGCAATGGCCGCGATGTCAAAAATAATCCCGCCGGGATTGGCGATGCTTTCAATAAAGATAGCTTTGGTTTTCTCTGTAAGAGCGGCTTTAAAATTTTGCGGGTCATTGGCGTCCACCCATTTCACATGCCAATCAAATTGTTTGAAGGCGTGGCCAAACTGATTGATCGATCCACCGTAAAGTTGTTTCGCAGCGAGAAACTCTGCACCGGGCTCCATCAGAGTGTGAAAGATCAGCAATTGCGCCCCGTGACCTGATCCCACGGCGAGGGCCGCCGTCCCGCCTTCGAGAGCCGCCATGCGTTGTTCGAACACATCGCTGGTGGGATTCATAATCCGCGTATAGATATTGCCGAACTCTCTCAGGCCAAACAAATTAGCGGCATGATCCACGTCATTAAAAACGTAAGAGGTGGTTTGATAAATTGGCGTTGCGCGCGCATTTGTGGCCGGGTCCGGTTGCGCGCCAGCATGGATCGTCAATGTATTGAAATTGTAATCTGACATGTGATCTTCCTTATTTCTTCATAATATTGAGCACTTACGGGCACTGATCTTTTTTGACAGGCGTGATGTAGCCGTGACTTGGAAACGCCGCAGGATTACACACTGGATTGGGCCAGTCTTCAATCGTCTTTCTCTGGTGGAATAGGATCTTCTTTGCGCTATCCTGCTGTGTGTCAGGCTTTCTGACCAAAATCGGACAGAGGCGAATCTTGTCCTAGGCAAGCGAAACAGGGTGCCCTAAAGTCTCGCTGGGCTCGGGGTCTGGCCCGAGGAGAATGATGTATTCAGAGAGGAAACACACGCTGTGATACCAAAGTTTGAGACCAAAATCGACTTTATGAATCCGATTTGGAACCGTGACGCTTGGGCGCGGATTCAAGCGGATCTCAACCCAGAAAATGAAAGCTATACCTACTGCACGGGTCAGGTTCTGGGGATTAAGCCCGGCGAAAAAGTCAAAGAGCTCTGCAGCTTTGACACGTATTTGACAACGCGGTTGGTGCCACAAGAAGATGGGACTATTCGCCGCCTGAACAAGGAAGTGATCTTTTATAAAGATTCACGCTCAGGCGAATTTCTGGAAAAATGGACAAATCCTTGGACGGGTGAAGAAGTCGATGTCGTTCAAGTGTTCAACGACCCATTCAACTATACGATCAGTGAATGGTTGATCCTTGCGCCGGAAGATTTTAAGCCAGACGTGGACTCCAAACCAGAACCCGTCAAAATTCCGTTGCTTTTCCCATGGCAACAAATTGACGACGATAAAATCTTGCTGACCACGGATATGCATTTGCTTTATCCAAATCCGTTGCAACCGGATAAATGGCCACGCGAATCCGGCGGGCCAATGGCGCAAGTTTCAGAACTCTTCCGCTATGTTGTGTCGAAGAAAGAGCTTGAAGATCCAAATCTCACATCTGTGAATTACACCGGCTCTTGGCAACGGATTACGCCTTGGCTGCCATGGATGCTGATGGGTCAGGAAGAGGGGCACATCCTCTACGCCTCAACAATGTTCGGCTCAAACAGCCGTGACATTATTCCACAAAATGTTCAGGAATACTCAGAGAAGCACCGCCCTGGCATGCTGGACGCGCCAACGGAAGATTACGGGCCAAGTATTTCCAGTTTGGAATATTATGCGAAAGAGCAAACGCCCAAACCGCCAAAAGAGTAATACCCATGAGAGAGGATGGCATAGCGCCATCCTCTTTTCATATGAATATGTGTGGTAGCGGAGTACGCAATGGACCCCTTTTCCCAAGGAGCACTCGGTGCGGCCGTTGCCCAAAGTTTTGCGAAAAATCCAACTCTCAAAGCCGCAGCGATTTGCGGCGCCCTAGGCGGTTTAGCGCCGGACCTTGATATTGTCATTCGTTCGTCAACCGATCCGCTGCTTTCTCTTGAATATCATCGTCAGTTTACACACTCTCTTGCCTTTGTGCCGGTTGGCGGCGCGATTGTCTCGGCGGCGCTCTGGTTTGTCTTCCGCTATCGGCCGGTTGCTTTTCCTTTAATGTATCTCTTTACGACTTTGGGATTCGCCACCCATGGCCTTCTCGATAGTTGCACGGCCTATGGCACAAGCTTGTTATGGCCGTTTTCCGATGCGCGATTGTCGTGGAATGTGATCTCCATTGTCGATCCTCTTTTCACATTGCCCCTGATCGTTTTGGTCATTTTGGCGACGCGGCGCAGATTGATTCACTACGCGCAAATCGGGTTCATTTTTGCCCTCGCGTATCTTGGGTTTGGCGCCATACAACACTGGCGTGTGGACAGTTTTATGGAAGGAATTGCGGCCGAACGCGGACATAAGATTGAGCGGCGGTTTGTCAATACAGTGATCGGAAATTCTATTGTCTGGCGCAGTGTCTACCAATCTGGCGATACTTATTACATTGATGGCGTGACTGTCTGGCCCTTTGTTGCGCCTGAATTGCATAATGGCAACGAAGCGGCGGTGCTTGATCCCGAAACTGTGTATCCCGAAGTGGGGCAAGCATCCGTTCAGCGGAAGGATATTCGACGCTTTCATACTTTTGCCCAGGGCTTCCTGTATTATCACCCATCTGGGGACTATACCCTCGGAGATTTGCGTTATGGTGGCGCCGAGGCGAATGATTTGAATTCACCATTTGGGATTCGTCTCGATCCCGATGACTCAGAGAAACATGTCAGACGTCTGATGATGTTTGGGCGTGAGGAATAACACATCGCTTCATGAGAGAGCGACATAGGGAGGTAGGGTCATGTTGAACAAACGACAAATCATGGGCTGGAGTTTAGCCGTTCTTTTAGGCGCCTTTGCGTCTCCGCTTAAAGCAATTGCGGCGGAACCGACAGTGCTGATCACCGGTTCGAATCGCGGCATTGGTCTTCAGATTGCAACAGTCTATGCAGAGCGGGGGTGGAACGTGATTGCAACATGCCGCACGCCTTCCAAGGCGGATGATCTCAATGCGCTTGCCGCAGCGCATGATACTGTTGCGGTGGAAGAGCTTGATGTGACGGATGAGGCTGAAATTGCGGCGCTTGCTGAAAAGTATAAAGATCAACCCATTGACATTTTATTGAATAACGCTGCGATACCTGGCGATCGCAATAAACAGCAATTTGGGGCTTATGATTTTGGGCTCTATGATTTTGTGATAGACGTGAATGTCAAAGGTCCGATGCGGATCGCGCAGGCTTTTTATGTCAATGTCGCGGCGAGCGACCAGAAAAAGATCATCAACATTTCCAGCACCCAAGGCTCGATTGCCGACACGGACGGGCAAAAAGGGAATTCCTATTTTTATAAATCGAGCAAAACGGCGCTCAATATGGTCATGCATATGCTGGCCAATGAACTGCGCCCCAATGGCATTACGGTGGGACTGATCTCTCCTGGGTTTGTCGATACAAACTTTGGCGGTTTGCCGTCCTTGCCCATGATGATTTCCCCGCGCGCGAGTGCAGAAAAGGTTGTTGCGGTCATTGATGATTATGGCCTTGAAAAGTCTGGAATCTTATACTCACATGAGGGTGAAATCGTTCCCTGGTAAGCAGTGAACTCAACTCATAATAATGATGGATATATCGAAATGATTTTACTGACAAGTGTGACGGGCAAAACAGGTTCAGCGGTCGCCAAAGAACTGTTGGACCATAACATCCCTTTCCGCGTCATGGTGCGCTCCGCCGAGAAAGCCGCGCCTTATGAAGGCAAGAATGTGGAGGTGGCCATTGCTGACTTTGACGATGTATCCTCTATGGATCAGGCGCTGCAAGGGGTTGATAAGGCGCTCTTGATTACGCCAAACGGCGAGCATCAATTGGATCGGGAAAAAGCATTTACAGACGCCTGTGTCCGTAATGGCGTGAAGCATCTGGTGAATCTTTCCTCCATGGAATCCGTTGATGGCACGACCAACCCCTTCACCTCAATGCATGTGGCGTCGGAAAAACATATTCGCGAGTCCGGTCTGGATTGGACTATTTTGAAGCCCTCCTTCTTCTCGCAAAACTTCAGCAATATGGCGTCGGTGATTAAAGAGAAAAACATCATCTCTTTACCTATCAGCGCACAGGGTACCGTTGCTGCAACTGATATTCGCGATGTGGCTGAGGTTGCGCGCAGAGTATTCACGGAGGATGGTCATACAGGGCAAGTGTATGTAATGACGGGTCCTGATCTGGAAACCTTTGCCGATGTTGCGGCGACGTTTTCGAACACCCTTGGACGCGAGATCAAATATGTGGAAATGCCGGAGGATGCGTTTCGTGAGCGTTTAAAAGCAGGGGGCTATTCTCAGTGGCGGATTGATGGGGTGTGTCAAGAATTTCAATCCATATCAGATGGCATCATTGATCACACCACTGACACTGTGGAGCAATTGCTTGACCGCCCAGCAATATCACTCACGCAATTTATCGAAGATCATCGCTCTCTATTTGAGTGAGATGCTCTCTTGTATCAGTATCCCATTGCTCTTTTGCCAAGCGCTGTTATCGATGCGAGTACGATACGCGCTAAGATGACAAAGAAGAGGAACAGGATTTGATTGTCATTGATTAAAATGCCAACCCACACATTATACTCGTCAGGAATATTTGTAGATTTGATATACGTTGCGACCTGAGTGGCGCCTGTTTGAAGCACTTTTAGAATGGGGGCGTGCTCAACAGCGACATACGCGACTGATATGGCCCCTAAGATGATAGATAAAAAGATATTAACTGTTGAACTAACGACACTGCCCATTGCGGTCCCCTCCACTCAAAATACTATGCCGCGTATTTAAGCATAGATGCGGTGTAAAATGGAGTCTTACCTATAGCGGTGAAAAATGGCGGAATTTGGCTGAGAATATGGGTTAAATCCAGCCATTCCAGTCTTTGTGAAGCTTTTATTTCAACTTGGCAAAAAATTACTCGTCGGCACACATTTCGTAATTATCTCATAAGACGCGCTGTTTACTCATACACGTTTTGAGTGTTACCCTTTTCATCTAATAGGCTAAAAGGGGCGGGGGTTATGCGTTATATTTTAAACGTTTTCACAGCATGTCTTGGTATTCTGATACTGTCGTATCACCATGCGGCAACCGCTCAATCTTCTCTTCCAACGGTTGACGATTACCTTGCTGATTATGAACTGCGCGATATTGCAATGTCGATGGATGGTAGCAAGATTGCGTTTATTCAGAGGCATGTGAGCGGGTCTTATGCTTTAATCGTTGCAGACATTAATCAAAATTTTAAAATACTCACCACTATCTTCGAGGACTCTAAGAAAAAAATTACAGGTGTTCGTTGGCTCTCCGATACCAAACTTGCTGTCACACTTACCTCATTTAAAAAAATATATGGCGTTCAAGTAGGTTTCCGTAGATTGATGGTGATCGACCCCTATGGTCAAGGGGGTGTGTGGCTGATGCATAATACACGTGAACTTCGAGATAATTTTGACCTGTCACAAGTTGCAAGCATTCTTCCGTATGATCCCGCACATATTCTTGTGTACGCCTATGATAGCTCCCCTTGTCTTTATAAGGTAAACATTATCACGGGTGAAGCTGAGAAGTATCTTAAAGGCAAGAAGAATACTGTGTTTTGGGGATTGTCGGATCGTGGGGAACCACAAATTCGTATCGATTTTTCTCGGCGATCTAAAAAGGTTAAAATTTATGCATTTGACGCGACAAAAAAGAAATGGAATCGCATTCGTGAATTTCGTCTGTCTGAAATGGAAGAGGAGTTGGATAAGGATATAGCGGGTCTAAAGGGAGACGCAGAAATTCTTGTTCTCGATCGCAAGGAGAATGATAACTATATTAGTCTCTACAAATACGACTTACGAAGTAAAATGCTTACAGATCGTGTTGTCGCTGTTGATGGGTATGACATAGAGAGTACTGTTACAGATGCGAATACCAATGAGATTATTGGTGTAAGCTATCTCGCAGATCGTAAACGTTATATATTTCTAGATAAGGGTATTCAGAAAATTCAAGAAACATTAGAGAGCCGCTTTCCAAATGGAGTCGTCGAGATAGTATCTATCTCTTACGATAATCGGCGTTTTCTCTTTTATTCAAATTCGCCTTGGGACCCTGGAGTATATTATGTGTATGACCAGGTATCTAAAAAGGTTCATAAAATTTCTGAATTGCAACCAAAAATTACACGAAGCCTATTAACATCAGTAGATGTGGTGAAATACGCATCATTTGATGGGAGGAAAATTGATGGTTACCTCACTTTTCCCAAAAGAAGTGAAAATTCGCTAAGATACTTACCACTCATTGTTAATCCACATGGGGGGCCTCAGGCGCGAGATTGGCTTACCTTCGATATTTATGCGCAATATTGGGCAAGCCGTGGGTATGTTGTCTTTCAGCCAAATTATCGAGGTTCGTCTGGTTACGGTAAAGCTTTTGAGGAGGCTGGTTATCATCAATACGGCGATGCCATGATAGAGGATATAGCGTCGGGAATCAGCGCATTACTGAAATCTGGTTATGCTGATCCTAACCGCGTTTGTGCTGTAGGTATGAGTTATGGTGGGACGGCGTCTTTGATGTTAGCAGCCAAAACGGATCTTGTTAAATGTGCGGCGAGTATTAATGGCCCAACAGATTGGGTAGATCGCGTGAAAAATGCTATGAAAGAAGTCGATAAACAGGATAGAGAAGAACTGCGTGAATGGTACGACAAATCTCTCGGGAATATTGATACTCAAAAAGATCTGTTGGTAGCTCATTCGCCCATTACATATGCGAAAGAAATGGATGTTCCCATTCTCCTGATTCACGCAACAGATGATGCAAATGTGAATGTCAATCAAAGTAAGGACATGAACCGCGCCTTAAAGAAGGCGAAAAAGGACGTCAAATATATTGAATTGAAAGAGGGCGGCCATACGCTTTGGACCAACGATGCTTTGAAGAAAACTCTCCTTGAAACGGAAGCATTCTTTAAGAAGCACCTTCATTAAGATTTACGCATCTCAAAGGTGAGAGATGCCCAATAGCTTTCCCATTCCACAGGCGGGAGATCTTCGAAGGGCACAAGGTGAACAGACTTTATCAGCCATTCGCCTGCGTGTGGCAGCGTGAGTTGCGCGATCCCTTGCGCGTTTGTGAGGACATCAATTGTGATGTCTGGTTGATCAGAGGTGAAGGCGCGTACACGCCGGTTGGCGAGTGGTTTGTCCTGATAAAGAAGTTCAATGGTCAGTGTGTCCCCTGGCGCAAGGGCATAGGGGTTGTTTTTTGGAATAAGCTCTAGTGTATAGCCAAGCTTCGTGGCGAAAAGATCCGTCTCTATAACCGGACCTGTTTGGATGAGGGACTTCGCGCAGCGGACGAAGGATTCATAGGCATCTTTGCCGCTCTCCCCGCGTTGCTCACGTAAGGCAATGACATCATCAAGCGCCTCTTCTTCCAGGTAAGTCAGAAACTTTTCAGGCTTGAAGACATCGCTCACCCGATTGCTGTGATAGCCGATCAGCGTTAAGCCCGTTTCTGGGATAATGGTTGCCGCAGGATCGCTGCCCAAGTCCGAATAGATTGACATGCGGGTTTGATGATGGCTTTGAGAAAAGTCCTGAAACCAGGCTGGAATATAGGGCAGGGTGTCGCCTTTGAGAGCCACCCCCTCTTTGAGAGACAAGTCGATCCTATCTGGCGCATCCAGGAGATACTGGCTTGGCGCAATCCAGAAATCGTGACCAAGGCCACTCGTGATCCCGCCAAAAAGGAACGCGGCCAAAAAAACCAATGGAAATATGATCTGTTTACGTGCAGCGTGCATATCTTATCTACGTTAGAGGTGTTTTGTAGGATCATACATGATTTTGGCGAGAGAAGGGCATTCCGGCATTTGTTTAAGTTAACCCAACATATGCGGCTGCGTGTTGCGGGACTATTTATTTTGTTCGCCGGTATGGTGTTATCGGCAGGGACGGCGGCTGGCCACACCATTCGGCCAGCAATTGTCGAAGCTGAAGTAACGTCAGATGGTTTTCTCACGCTCACTATAGAAACAAATTTAGAGGCGATCCTCGCCGAAATCGGAACCGAACACGACGATACTGATGATTCACCCAACGCACAGCGTTACAATCAACTCCGTCAAATGCCGCCAGGGCAATTACGGGCTGTCTTTCTGGAAAACGGGAGCACGTTTCTTCAGGGGATCAACGCGGCCACCAACGTTGATGGGTCCCCTTTAACATTCGTAACGGAAGATATTGACATTCCATCCATCGGCGATGTCGATTTGGCGCGTAAATCTGTTTTAACACTTCAAGCCGTGCTTCCGGATGCGGCGTCTCAATTGATGTGGTCTTATCCCGAAGCCTATGGCAGCAATGTTTTCCGGGTGACCCTTCCGGGATCAGAAACGCCGTTGTCATATTGGCTGCAAACGGGTGACGTCAGTCCCGTGATCGAGATCACCGGGGCTCACACGCCGCCCTCAATATGGCGCGTGATGTGGGATTATATGGTCATTGGCTTTACCCACATTTTGCCCCTGGGTCTTGATCATATTCTCTTTGTCCTTGGCATTTTTCTGTTAAGCCTGCGATTGGCTCCTCTCTTTTGGCAGGTCACGGCATTCACAATTGCGCACACAATCACCTTAGGGCTGTCCATTTACGGACTGATCTCTTTGTCACCGGCGATTGTTGAGCCATTAATTGCGGTCTCAATTGTGTATGTCGGGGTCGAGAATATCCTCACCCGCGAGCTCAAGCCTTGGCGTGTGGTGATTGTCTTCTTATTTGGATTGCTGCATGGGATGGGTTTTGCGGGCGTCCTCTCAGAGATTGGGCTGCCAGAGGGAGAATTCCTGACAGCCCTTATCACCTTTAATATTGGAGTGGAGCTTGGGCAACTTGCGGTCATTGCCCTTGCATTCCTTTGTGTCGGATGGTTCAGGCATCAGCCCTGGTACCGCCAGCGCATTGTTATTCCGGGATCACTGGCCATATCTTTTGTCGGCGCTTATTGGGCGATTGAGCGGGTGTTCTTTTAGGGTATATCCCCCTAAAACATATCCCCCCTAGAACATATCCCATGGCCAAGACATTTCACTGTCGCTGACAGCATAGGTCTTGCCGATGGTTGAATCGTCATCAAGGCATTTGACCAATTGAATAGCCACATCGGCACGTGTGACGACGCCCGATACAGATCGATCTTCGGTGATATACCCATTCCCAGTCGCAGGAGCAGATTTCAGTGCGCCAGGACGTAAGATCGTATAATCAAGGCCGGTTGACTTAAGATGATCCTCGGCTTGGGTTTTCAACGGCAGAATATTACGCAAGAAAATCTTTGCAGGCCATGGCGGCGCATCGGCGCTATCGCCTGCGCCAACAGAGGTCACAAGGAGAGCACGTGTCACGCCTGCTGTTTTGGCGGCTTCGAAAACATTTTTATTGCCGATGAAATCGACCGGCGGATCGCAATCAAAGCATCCGAGTGTCGAAATAACTGTGGAATAGTTTCCGCCTTCAAAAGCCGCTTGCAAGGATTCGGGGTCCATGGCATCGCCCACTGCGAACGTCACACCGAGAGGTTCGAGCGCGGAACGATCTGAACTGGGCCGCACCAAAGCGGTCACCTTATCGCCGCGTTCAGTGAGAATTTTCGCAATCTCCAGACCGGTGTTCCGTGTTGCGCCGACAATAAAAATACTTGATTGATCATCCGTCTCATTCACGGCGTCAACGGCTTCAGATTCGATAGGTCCTGTTGGGACTGTTTCTGTTGTTGTGTCTTGGGCGGCCAGGGGGGAGGCGAAGAGCAGGGCAACCATACTCATCAGAGATGTCAAAGATCGAACCACGAATTCACTCCTTTTTTGCAACTAGCGATGCATGACGGCAGAAGACATGCGCGTTGTTCTGCTGTCTTCCTTAGAATCGCTCAGCATCATAAGCGAGAGAAACGCAGTTTAGGATGGATTTTTACGCCTGACCATGGTGGGGCCTTATCCAATTGAGTTTGCTTGATCTTTCATGGAAATCCGGCACATCTCATAAATGAATACTTATTGATTCATGAGAATGACTCTCAAGATATAGGTGATTATGCATCCGTCTATGGGCTGGCCCCTTGTGAGAGGCAATGCTAAACACGTCGTCATTTCAAAGCGATCAGCGCCGTTTAATCGATCGCGCTGCGTGCAGGAGGCTTCAATGGCAGACACCAAATGTTACATGATTGTTTTAGCGGCGCTCACAGACCGCGAACGTTTTATGAATGGCTATGCCAAAGAAATGGTTGATCTGATTCCAAAATTCGGCGGCCGTTATGTGCTGCGCGGGCGTGACCTCGCACTCCTTGAAGGGGAATGGGGCGATGGTGGCTCAATGATTATTTCTGAGTGGCCGAGTCGTGAAGCGGCAAACACAATGTGGCATTCACCTGAATATACTGAAGTCAAAAAACTGCGTGAGGGCACAGGGCAGTTTCATGTGGTGCTAGTCGATGCGCCGCAAATCAACGGGTAATGTGTAAAGAAGGTCCGTGGCCTTAAGCGATCTCGCTGCTTTTGAAATGGGGCGCCCCGCGCCGGGGAGTGCAGAGAGGGGTGGCGCGAGGCTTTGGGTGTTCTGTGTGGTCTGACAGGGGCGGTCCTGATGCGTGCTAAACGATGCCGCCGACAGATGCGATGACGCTAACGGTGATTAACAAAACGACGGATATGTTGGCTAACTTGATCATGATGAGTTTCCTTCGCTTGGTGTGTGTCTGATTTCGATCGATTCGCCGCAACGGATGTTTTAAAGAATTCCGCCTACGGAACTGATGACGCTAACAGTGATCAACAAAACGGCTGAGATATTTGCAAACTTGATCATGGCTCTTCTCCTTTGTTGAGTCACAACATAGAAAAGCTCTCTTAGGCATGCCTTAAGCGAAGCTTAGTCTAAGCTTAAAGAAAGCTTATACGAGGCTTAAGAAACATTATGTGCATGCGGCTCAACTGCGCGGTATAGGCGGGATCATTCGCAATCATTCATTGGATATGCTACACTTTGCTCATGGTCACGGAACGCCGATATGCCTGGCTCATCGCGCCACTTGCAACTTTACAGTTGCCCCTAGGGATCTATGGGTATGACCTCACCGGTTGGGCTCTTTTTTGTTGGCTTCCTCTGATCAATTTTCATCTCGTCTTTCCCATCATCGATCATCTTGTGGACCAAGATGTGTACACGCCGCCTGACCGGCGCGAAGACGACGAAAGCGGATTTCACAATTTTGTGGCGCGCTTAACTGTGGTGGCATGTCTGCTCATGTTCGCCATTGCGGTGGTGTATGTGTTGACACACGACATGAGTTGGGGCGCCTTTATTGGGCTCGCCTTTTCTACGGGCTCACTCGGTGGGCAGAGCATCAATACCGCGCATGAACTCGGTCACAAAAACAATGCGCTTGATCGGGCATTTGCCAAAATTCTCTTGGCCGTGTCAGCTTATGGACATTTCTTCATTGAGCACACAGTGGGGCATCACCGCGATGTTGCGACGCCGGAGGATTCGGCGAGTGCGCGCTATGGCGAAAGCCTCTATCAGTTTATGCCGCGAGAATGGGTGGGTGGGGGGAGATGCCGACAAGCTTAACCGAAGTGGAGACGAGGTGATACGAGCCGCAGCCTAAGTTGACTTATTAAGTGTGGGGCGAAGGTGTGACTGAAGGGGGAAAATGGTGCCTGTTGACGGAGTCGAACCGCCGACCCCCTGATTACAAATCAGGTGCTCTACCAGCTGAGCTAAACAGGCTGTGACATCGAGGGTGACACTCCACCCTTGCCTGGCGGTGTCACTATCACGCAGCCATTATTTGTCAAGAAATACTAAACAGCGGGTTAAGGCCCTCTCGGGGGTCTCATGTTACATATATGTGATGAAGCGGTATTTGCCCTAGGGTGGATCACCCTCTATGATCAGGGTACTAAAGGAAGATGTGATGGCCGCAGTCAGCAGTTTTGGTTCATCTGGAGATAATCGCATTGATGGTTTGGCGATTCTTTCTGTTGGATCTCAAACAGGGGTGAAGTGGGGAGGCGTGCAGGGTACGGGCACGACGATTACCTATTCCTTTCCGTCACTCAATTCAAATTGGCAGGCCAATTATAGTCCCGATGACGAACCGACTACCGGCTTTGTTGCTCTGAGTGCGAGCCAGCAAAGTGCCGTTCGTCTTGCGCTGCAATATTGGTCCAATGTTGCTGATATTACGTTTCAAGAAGTCGCAGATGGACCGGGCAATTCGGGGGGGACGATTCGCTTTGGCATGTCTGATGCGGTGGGTGCTGAATTTGCGGCATGGGCCTATTTGCCGAGCGCGAATGAGACTTCGGGTGATATTTGGATCAGCACCGCTTACCAGTTTGACGATTGGACCGAGGAGTTTATTTTTAGTGTCTTGGTGCATGAAATTGGTCACGCTCTGGGCCTTGCGCATCCCCATGAGGATGTGCTGCTCTCCTCACAATATGATTGGTATGGCTATACGGTGATGGCCTACCGTACGTTTGAGGGCGCAGATATTAACAGCAGTTGGACGACGCGTGATCCGCAAAAGCCGATGCTGGTTGATATATTGGCCATTCAGTTCATGTATGGCGCGAATACGTCCCATAACAACGGAAACACCACGTATAGCTGGGGAGTGGGCGAAGCCATTCTTGAGACAATTTGGGATGCAGGCGGTACAGATACGATTAACTGGTCCAATCAATCATCGGCTGCTCTTATTGATTTAAGAGAAGGCGCCTGGAGTGAGCTCGGGCCGTCTTATAGCTATGGCGATGACTTCACACCAAGCACGGCAGAGGATCGTACACTGACGATTGCGTATGGCACGGTGATCGAGAATGCCAATGGTGGCTCTGGTACAGATACCATTGTTGGAAATTCGATAGGAAATATTTTAGATGGTCATGGGGCCAATGACAGTCTGCGTGGTGCTGCGGGTCAGGACACTTTATTTGGTGGTGCGGGCGACGACACGCTATATGGAAATGCGGATAATGATACGCTTTATGGAGATGGAGACCAAGATAAGCTCTTTGGTGGAGAGGGGAACGATTATCTTGAGGGCAATGGGGGCGCAGATACGCTTAAAGGCGCGAACGGATCTGATAGTCTATTTGGCGGATCAGGAAATGACAGCTTAAAAGGTGGTGATGCTCATGATGTTTTAGAAGGCGGCGATGGTATGGATACTCTCGTCGGATCCTTAGGCGATGATAGCATCCTTGGGCAAGGCGACAGTGATACAATTTATGCTGGCGATAATGATGATTTTGTCAATGGCGGAGCAGGCAATGACAATATTGGAGGCGCAAGGGGAAATGATACGCTGCACGGTGGGGATAATAATGACAGTGTAGCCGGTCATAAATCTAATGATGAAATCTATGGTGATGGTGGTCATGATACCATTAAAGGGGATGCGGGATTCGATACTTTGGATGGTGGTACGGGGAATGATTCTGTAATTGGCGGCGCTGGAGATGATGTTCTGAAGGGGGCGGGCGGTGACGATACGCTCAACGGTAATCTTGGTGATGATCGTTTTGAATTCAACATCGGAGATGATGCCGACAGAATACAGGGGTTTGTCGCTGGTATTGCCACAGAGGACGTAATCATCGTGGATACGAATCTTGGTGTTTCAGACTTCACGGGCATTCAGGCCATCGCATCCGACATCAATGGCAACACGGATACCCTGATCGACTTTGGCGGCGGTGACACCATCACCTTGGTGGGTGTCAGCACCACCGATCTCCACCAGGATGATTTTATGTTTGTGTGATGCCTAGCGCCACGCTCCTAAGATGGCGCCCATCACCGCATAAGCCAAAAACTGATTACCTGTATCAATGAAAAAGTGCCGCCAGGTATGGCCTTGAAAAAAGACCGCTAAGATTTGCGTTGTGGCGACAAAGCCGAGCCAGATGACAATTGCTAGACCTGCACCCGCGACAGCACCTGACGTATTCGTCGCCCCGAGGAAAATTTGCAGAAAAAGCGCAACAACAAACATGTTCACTGCGGACATGCTCATCGCTTTCTTGGGGTCACCAAGTTCTTCCATGGGTTTACCCATCTCTTCAAGCCATGCATTGCCGACGAGAAGAGGCGAGTACCATAAGGCGCCGACGCCCATACCCACAATCATCGCCACCAGTGCAGCCAGTAAGCTAATATTTTCAGCCATCATACAATCTCCCAGAATATGATTACGCCGTGAGGGGTGCGGTGTTTTGGCTTTCCCCCTTCCTTTGCCGGGCAGAGTCGGTTAAAAGCCGCATAAACTCTATCATAATTGCAGACGTTAGAAGACCCCTATGGCCCGTATTCTTGTTACCAGCGCGCTTCCTTATATAAATGGCGTCAAGCACCTGGGAAACCTTGTTGGTTCCATGCTGCCGGCGGATGTTTATGCGCGTTTTAAGCGGGCGCAAGGGCACCAGGTTCTCTATATCTGCGCCACCGATGAACACGGCACCCCGGCAGAGCTGGCCGCTCTGGCGGCGGGGCGAGATGTGGCCACCTTCTGTAAAGAGCAGCACCTTATTCAAAAGGAAATTGGTGAAGGATTTGGCCTCTCATGGGATTATTTTGGCCGCTCCTCCAGCCCGCAGAACCACGAGCTGACCCAGCATTTCTGCCGAAAATTAGATGAAGCGGGCTTAATTGAGGAACGCATCGATCAGCAAGTTTATTCTATTGATGATGGCCGCTTCCTGCCCGACCGCTATATTGAGGGGACCTGCCCTAAATGCGGATACGATAAAGCGCGTGGCGATCAGTGTGAAAATTGCACGTCATTGCTTGACCCGACTGATCTGATAGACCCGCGGTCGGCGGTTTCTGGCTCGACAAATCTCGAAGTGCGGGACAGCAAACACCTTTATTTGCGGCAATCGCAAATGGTGGATGAACTGCGCGCATGGATTAACAGCAAAGCCGATTGGCCAAACCTCGTGACCTCGATCGCTAATAAATGGCTGGATGAGGGCCTGCAGGACCGCTGCATCACGCGGGACTTGAGCTGGGGCATTCCTGTGGATCGCGAAGGGTTCGAGGGCAAGGTCTTTTATGTGTGGTTTGATGCGCCGATTGAATATATTGCTGCAACGAAAGAGTGGGCGGAGGCTATCACCGATGATGACGTTGCCGACATGCAAATTCCGGGCGGCGATCCTCTTGATGGGTCCTACCGGGAAGTTGTCGGTTTTGGTGAAGAGCGGGATTGGCAATCTTGGTGGTATGGTGATGCCGCGAAAGATGTCACCTATGTGCAATTTATGGCGAAGGACAATATTCCATTCCACACCGTCGGATTCCCCGTCACCCAGATGGGGTCGCGGGAGCCCTGGAAAGTTGTTGACTATATTAAAGGGTTTAACTGGCTGACCTATTATGGTGGCAAGTTTTCAACAAGCCAGAAACGCGGTGTCTTTATGGATCAGGCGCTCGAGATTCTTCCAGCCGACTATTGGCGCTATTATCTCATGGCGAACGCTCCGGAAGGAAGTGACAGCTCCTTCACGTGGGACCACTTCGCTGGCACCATCAACAAAGACCTCGCAGATGTCTTAGGAAATTTTGTGAACCGTATCTTGCGTTTCACAAAATCGCGTTTTGGTGAGGAGGTTCCTGCGGGCGGGGAATGGGGTGACGCCGAAGAGAATTTAGTAGCCGAACTTGATCAGCGGATTGCGTCATACACTGCCTATATGGAAGGGATGGAGTATCGCAAAGCGCTGTCCGAGCTGCGTGCCATTTGGGCGAGCGGGAACGAATACCTCACTGTGGCAGAACCCTGGGCAAAGTTTAAAGAAAATCCGGATGCCGCGGCTGTTGGCGTGCGCACGGGGATCAACCTCATCCGATTGATTGCGATTCTCAGTCATCCTGTGATTCCAACGATCTCAGAAAACATCCTCTCTGCATTGAAGGTGCCCGTATCTGAATTGGCTTGGCCGACGGTACCTGTAGAAGACTTGCTGACTATTTTACAGCCCGAACATGGCTTTGAAGTGCCTAAGGTGCTCGTCCAGAAAATCGAGGATGAACACATCGCCGAATGGACCGAGCGCTTCGGCGGCACGGAATGACGCAATATCCAATACTAAGCTCCAGCACTCTTTATGGGTGTGATTCTGTATTTAGAAACTCTATAATGAGTACTTATTAAGATTATGGAGCTGTTAATGGTATTAAAGAATTTTGATCGCTATTTGATGCTTGTACTTCTTCTGTCAGTCATTGCTTTGACGCCAGCATATGGTAAGTCGAAGTTTTTCAAGCAATCAGAGACATTCACATCGACGTCAGAGGATGCAATTCTGGTTGTTAAATCTACTTTTGATAATACCTTAGACCCAACAGCTTTTAAACGTTTTGATATTGAAAAGGTAAGTTTTGAAGGACGCCATATTGTTTTGGGTGGCGACTCAGAGCAATTGGCTGCTTCGTTTGATAGTCGTTCAGGAAAACCTTTAGATCAAACAGGCTACTTTGTTAGGCGTTTGCCCGCTGGTGATTATGCATTGGTGTACACTGAGATAAGCGGGTCAACACCGAAATGGTACCAGTGTTATGCGAAGGGCACTGCAATATACCGACTAGAGCCGGGAAAAATTCACGTCATT
>JANQLI010000150.1 GCA_028280675.1 Alphaproteobacteria bacterium | reverse complement strand
ACGCCGGTTACCTTGCCCAGGAATGCGGCCAAGCCTCTGGGCTCTGACTTGGCACGCGCGACTTTGATACGCTTCGTTTGCTTCACATGGGCTTCGCGCAAGGCTTTACGCTGCGCCGCTTGCTGGCGGTGCAGGTCTTGTTTTTCTAGTCCTTGCTGCTTGGTGAGGCGTTGTTGTTCGTTTGTCAGTGCCTCACGCCGGGTGGCTTGTGATGCCTTCAGCTTATCCAGTTCTTCGTCCAGCTTGATGGATTTATGGAAGTCTTCGAGGGCTTTCCGGTGTTGGGCAGCTAACTCCTTTGCCTGCTCCACCGTGGGCAAACTCTCATTCGGGAAGTCTTTGGATAAGAACTCCCGCACCTGTTTGATCTTGATGGACTTATCATCGATCATTTTAGGGAGAGAGTTTGTATGGCCATAAATATCCACAAGCACGTAAGGACGGTTCCCTTGCGCTAGCATATAGCCAAGCTCTTCGAGCGCTTTCACAAACGCTTTGGGACTATCACTTTGCTGCCACGCGGCGGTGATATGGGCTTGGCGTTCTTCTTTACTGATGCCAGTGGTGGTCTGTTGATGCGCTTCATAGAGTGTGAGCTGCGGAGTTTTGTCTTTTTGACTGTCGCGGTTATAGCCCTGCGGTAGCTCCAGGCCATAATCGCGGGCAAAATCCCGCGCCACCATCATGAGCTTTTCCCGGTCAAAGGCGAGGTGGACGGCTTTTTCTTGGTCCACATCGATCCGGGACCAAACCACATGGGCATGCTCGCGGCCCTCTTTGATATGAAAGACCACCGCGCGCCCTTGGCCCTCAAGGCCAAGCTTTTTTTCCACGCGGGCAATATAGTCCATATATTGATCCCGTGTCAGAGGGCCCTGTTTGGGGTCAGGGTTGATCGAAAGAGAATAGAGATAACGCTGACACTTGGTGAGCGCCTCAGCTTGCACCTCCCATTCGGCAAACGCCCCATGGAGATCAGATGCCATGGAGCCGCGCACGTCCGCAAGCTCGATATAGTCATTATCGAGGGCATTCAATAAATGCGTCGCAAGATCGGCCCCAAGGCCACGGGAGGAGGCAAAACCAATCATGATTTGGGCCTCCCGAGAGCTGTCATAATGGCAGAGCGGATAACGCCCACATCCATCAAGGCGCGGGCTTTGAGCTGTTCCTCAAGGGCATTATTGGTCTCCAATTTGCGGATTTGATCGGCAAGTTTGGCGACCTCTGCAGCCAGTCGGACGACCTCTTTGGCCTCCACAGAGGGCTTACGAGACGCCCGACCGGGCTCCTGATCAAAGATCGCTTTGGTGAGGAAGGCGGAGACAGTGAGACCGGATTTAGACACACGCGCATCGAACTCCGCCCGCAAATCCTTTGGGGGACGGTAGGAGATGGGTGCTTCCCGCACGCGCTTTTTCTGTGTCTCATTATCCTGTTTCATGGCCTCCATAATGGGCTGGTTACACATGTCCCTGCCTCGCCAGGCCCTCGCGTTTGCGAAGGAGCTCGCTTGGCCTGCGGTTCTCTAAGGGTGCAGCCAACCCTTAGATCGAGGGGTCTTGGGGGAGCCGACTTCCCCCCATTGCGGCAGCAATGTGCGCCGCTTATCGGGTGCAAAGTGCGTTTCAAAAGCAACAAAAGCTTTGCCCATGGGCTTCCAAAGGGAGAGGGGTTTCTCCTTTTGGTCCGCCTGCAACGAGGAGAGGTTGCACCGGGTCAGGTGGGGTTCAATGCCCCTCCTGACCCGCCATGCGCCCTTAGCACGGGACCGACTTAAAGTCGGGTCCAAGCTTAGGGTGCCCAAGAGGGGTCCGCGGGAGACAGGATGTCTCCCCGCAAGGTGAGCGGGTACTACCCCGCACACCTTGTACTCAATTCTTGGGCCCGTCCGGCTCCATTTCTCTATTGTAACGGAAGTTTCTTAATTGTTTCTATACGGACTATTTATAGCCGCCTGTCCCACACCCCGTCAAGACGAGGTTTAGACGAGGCGCTCTTCTATCCCCACATCCTACTGTCTCTCTCATCGAAGCCACGAGATATCTAATCGACGCGGCATGTACACCCCAAAGAGGACTGCAAAGAGACCGCTTGGGCCAAACACTCTGCCAACCTCGCCTGCGGGCAGCATATGGTCCATATGACCCGCGAAGACTAAGTCTTAAAAAGCAATAAACAAGATAAACGGGGCCTGGGTTACCTCAAGCGCCGTTTTTGTTGGCGGGGATCTCTCTTAGGAGAGATCTGTATTTTGATATGTGTTCAGGTAGATCTTGCCTGAGATCATTTGGGTGCCGTAAAGCTGGATAGCGAGTTTGCCATCGCCATTGTCCCAAGCGACACCGACTTGCTCAAAGCTCACATTCTTTCCAAAGCCTTCTTTGACTTTTGCGATATGGGTGGGTTTCTTAGCCCCATCGCTTTGAGCAGTGTTAGGTGCTTGATTAAGTGTTTGCGTTTCATTTGTCATTTTAAGTTTCCTTTTGTTATGGGCTGATCCATTCCAGCCTTGCCTCGGAGACATCAAACGTGAGGGGACCTGTCATGGCCTACACGGGGGACGAAGCCCTTGGCGCGGGCCGGCCATTGACAGGCCGAAGGGCATCACCGACCGTTTGGTAGCGACGATTCATAGGCAGAAACTGGAACTGGAACTGGAGAAGGCCAGACGAAAAGGAGAAAAAGCTAATGACTCAAGAAGGAAAGACAATCAATCTTCGCAAAAAATTTGCGAAACCAGTATTCTTCACAAATTCGACTTGATAGATTAATTGTTATTTATAAATAAATTTCACCAACTTGAACAACAGAAAAGAAGCTCGCAGAAAAAATAACTTGGCAAACCCAACCCGGGAAATTCTCCAGCTGGATGGTCCAAAGATGGGTAGCAGGTCAGTAGTACAGTTCGTATTATTAAGACCTTGACTATATTTTAAGCTTAAAATATATTATCGGTCAAACGAAATGTCTAACTAAGCGCAAAACTTTGATCAGACTTTTCTAGCTTTTTTGCTCAAGTTAACCATTTCAGGAACAGCAACATGCAAGTCATACAACTTCCTTACCTACTTTTACTAGGAGAGACTATATACCACCTGCGCTGAGACTTGGGTCAGATCGATTCGAGTATAGAAAACATTGCATAGATTAGAGGCACCTCTTCTCTTCCAAGGTTCCAAAACCAGAACGGAGACTCAATAAATGAGATTTGGTAAAATATTGGTTGCCAATCGTGGAGAGATAGCGATCCGCATCATGCGTGCGGCGAATGAGTTGGGCAAAAGAACGGTTGCCGTATATGCGAAGGAAGACAAGCTCTCCCTGCACCGTTTTAAAGCTGATGAGGCGTATCAGATTGGTGAGGATCTTGGTCCCGTTGCCGCTTATCTCTCTATTGACGAAATTATACGGGTTGCAAAAAACTCAGGTGCTGATGCTATTCATCCAGGCTACGGCTTTCTATCAGAGAACCCATACCTCGTGGATGCTTGCGAACAAAATGGCATTACCTTCATAGGTCCAAAAGCTGAAACGATGCGTGCGCTTGGCGACAAAGCCAGTGCGCGCACACTCGCAATTGAAGCTGGCGTTCCCGTCATTCCAGCGACAGGCGTGTTGGGTGATGATATGGATGCCATCAAAGCGGAAGCCGCAGAGATTGGTTACCCGTTGATGCTCAAAGCAAGTTGGGGCGGTGGCGGACGCGGTATGCGGCCTATCCTCAGCCCTGATGAACTCGAAGAAAAAGTCTTGGAAGGACGACGCGAGGCCGAAGCCGCATTCGGCAATGGTGAAGGCTTCCTTGAGAAAATGATTACCCGCGCACGCCACGTGGAAGTTCAAATTCTAGGCGATCAACACGGGACGATTTACCACCTATATGAACGCGATTGTTCCGTTCAACGCCGTAATCAAAAAGTGGTGGAACGCGCCCCTGCTCCCTATCTGAGCGAGACACAGCGTCAGAAACTTTGTGACCTTGGATTACGGATTTGCCAACACGCAAATTACTGCGGTGCAGGAACGGTCGAATTCCTGATGGATATGGAGACAGACGACTTTTACTTTATTGAGGTCAATCCCCGTATTCAGGTTGAGCACACGGTCACGGAAGAAGTAACGGGTATCGACATTGTTCAAGCCCAAATTCTCATCGCTGAAGGCAAAACAATTGCCGAGGCCACTGGAAAACCTTCCCAGGATGATGTCACGCTTCACGGCAATGCTTTGCAATGCCGCATCACGACCGAAGACCCATTGAATAATTTTATTCCAGATTATGGACGTATCTCTGCTTATCGCACAGCGACAGGGATGGGTGTAAGGCTTGATGGTGGAACAGCATATGCCGGTGGCGTGATCACCCGTTACTACGATTCTCTCCTAGTGAAAGTCACGGCGTGGGCGCCAACACCCGAAGCGGCAATTGCGCGTATGGACCGCGCTTTGCGAGAGTTTCGTATTCGTGGAGTCTCTACAAATATTGCCTTTGTAGAAAACCTTCTTAAGCATCCGACATTCCTCACGAATAACTACACGACAAAGTTCATTGATGAGACGGCGGAACTCTTTCAGTTTAAACAAAAACGGGATCGCGCGACCAAGATCCTGACATATATCGCTGATGTGACAGTAAATGGTCATCCTGAGACAGGAGACCGGCCGGAACCTTCTGTTAAGCTCGGTCAGAAACAAACCATAATACCTGAAGACAATATACCCTCAGGCACGCGCAATATCTTAGAAGAGAAAGGAGCTCAAGGGGTCGCTGATTGGCTGAGTGCGCAGTCGCAGCTTTTGGTATCTGACACAACGATGCGTGATGCCCATCAGTCACTTCTCGCTACGCGCATGCGATCTATAGATATGGTGCAAATCGCACCTGCTTATGCACAAAAGCTGCCAGAACTCTTCAGCATGGAATGTTGGGGTGGTGCGACTTTTGATGTGGCCTATCGCTTCCTCCACGAATGCCCTTGGCAACGCCTGCGCGACATTCGGAACGCCATGCCCAATATCATGACCCAAATGCTTCTGCGTGGGGCCAATGGTGTTGGCTATACAAATTATCCAGACAATGTCGTGCAAGCTTTTGTTAATCAAGCGGCAGAAACGGGTATTGATGTCTTTCGTGTCTTCGATTCCTTAAATTGGGTCGATAATATGCGTGTCGCTATGGATGCGGTTATCGACGCCGGCAAGATATGCGAAGGCACGATCTGTTACACAGGTGACATGCTCAACACAAAACGTCCAAAATATGACCTCGCATATTACGTGGCGATGGGCAAAGAGCTTCGGGATACCGGCGCGCATATTCTTGGCCTTAAAGATATGGCCGGTCTTTTAAAACCAGCTGCGGCACGTCAATTGATAACAGCCTTAAAGGACGAAGTCGGTCTCCCTATTCATCTGCACACCCATGATACATCTGGTATCGCGGGTGCGACCTTGTTGGCCGCCGCATCCGCAGGGGTAGATGCGATTGATACGGCGATGGATTCTTTCTCTGGGGGCACATCACAGCCATGCATGGGATCGGTGGTCGAAGCTCTTAAACACACAGATCGCGACACAGGTATTGACGTCGATGCCATTCGTGAGATCTCCAATTACTGGGAAGGTGTAAGATCACAGTACACCGCATTTGAAAGCGGGCTTGAGGCCCCTGCATCGGAAGTATACCTCCATGAAATGCCAGGCGGGCAATTTACTAATTTGAAAGCTCAAGCGCGGTCCATTGGTCTCGAATCACGCTGGCATGAGGTTGCCCAGACCTATGCAGATGTGAATCAGATGTTTGGCGATATCGTGAAGGTCACGCCAAGCTCAAAAGTTGTCGGTGACATGGCTCTCATGATGGTCTCACAAAATCTCACCCGCTCACAGGTCGAAGATCCCTCTGTGGATGTCGCTTTCCCGGAAAGCGTGGTCGATATGATGCGCGGCAATCTAGGTCAGCCTCCTGGAGGGTTTCCAAAAGATATCCAAAAGAAAATACTCAAAGGCGAAACACCATTCACGCACCGACCGGGCAAACATGTGGCACCCGTTGATCTTGAGAAAACACGGCAGAAGGTCTCGGACGATCTTGAGGGGTTCAAGGTCGATGATGAAGACTTGATGAGCTACCTCATGTACCCCACTGTGTTTATGGATTACATGTCCCATCGTCGCGCCTACGGACCTGTACGCACCCTTCCCACCCACACCTTCTTCTACGGCATGGAACAAGGCGAGGAAATTGCGGTCGAAATAGAACCTGGCAAAACATTAGAGATTCGCTTGCTAGCAGTCAGCGAAACGCGAGATGAAGGCGAAGCGAAAGTTTTCTTTGAACTCAATGGACAACCGCGGACTATACGCGTGGCAGACCGGTTAATCACAACACAAAGCAAAACGACCGTGGAGGCAGACCCTACTAATCCAAATCATATCGGGGCGCCTATGCCGGGAGTTATCGCCTCGATTGACCTCACGGAAGGTCAACACATCAACAAAGGTGACATACTTCTCACGATTGAAGCCATGAAAATGGAAACCGCAATCCACGCAGACCGTGATGCTACTGTCGAAAAGGTTCGCGTAAATGTCGGCGATCAAGTTGACGCAAAAGCTCTCCTAATCGAATTTAAGTAAATTTATTTTAGAGAACCGCCTCTTAAGCATCGATTGGAAGAAGAATGTCGCATTATTTTCTATAGACAAAACGGTTTCCAACGATGCCGCATCTATAAATAGACCAAGAACCGATCTAGTAAATGCCGTACTACAATTTGTTTAAATGCGAGTAACCTCTATATTCAAACTCTTTCTAAAACGAGAGCAATACCCTGCCCTACACCAATACACATAGTGCAGAGCGCAAATTGACCACCAGACCGTTGTAATTCATAAGCAGCTGTTGTGACGAGCCGTGCGCCGCTCATGCCGAGGGGATGCCCTAGGGCAATCGCGCCGCCATTGGGATTGACGCGCGGATCATTATCTTGAAGTCCGAGCTCCCGCATGACAGCGAGCCCTTGCGCAGCAAAGGCTTCGTTGAGCTCGATGACATCCATCTGATCAAGGGTCAATCCAGTTTGTTTTAGGAGCTTTTGCATCGCAGGCACAGGACCAATGCCCATAATGCGAGGTGGGACACCTGCCGTTGCGGCACCAACAATCCTTGCCATCGGAGTCAGATTATTCTTTTCCGCTGCATCCTGTGAAGCAATCAACAAAGAGCAAGCCCCATCATTCACGCCGGACGCGTTGCCAGCGGTAACCGTCCCCCCGTCGCGGAATGCCGCTTTCAGTTTACCTAGCTTCTCAAGTGTCGTGTCGGCACGCGGATGTTCATCTTTTGAGATAACAAGCGGATCACCCTTGCGCTGTGGGATGGTGACCGGAATGATCTCGGCATCGAAAGACCCTCTCTCTTGTGCCTTAGCCGCCTTTTGCTGACTGCGATAAGCGAAGAGATCTTGATCTTCGCGATTGACCTTAAAGTCCTCAGCAACATTCTCCGCCGTTTGCGGCATCTCATCGACACCATATTGGGCTTTCATGAGTGGATTAACAAATCGCCAGCCGATCGTTGTGTCATAGATCTCAGCATTGCGACTAAACGGTGTTGCTGCTTTCGGCATCACAAATGGGGCGCGGGACATGCTTTCCACGCCACCTGCAATGATCAAATCTGCTTCCCCCGCCTTAATGCACCGCGCTGCCATGGCCACCGCATCCATGCCAGAGCCACAAAGACGGTTGACGGTCGCACCTGGAACATCCGTGGGAAGGCCAGCCAGCAAGCTCGCCACATGTGCCACGTTGCGGCAATCCTCCCCCGCTTGGTTTGCACAGCCATAGAGCACATCATCAATCGTTGAAGGATCAATGTGTTCATTGCGCTCTAACAATGCGGCCATCGGGATGGCCGCCAGATCATCGGTGCGCACCGAAGACAGTGAACCGCCAAAACGGCCGATCGGTGTCCGTACCGCATCACAAATATAGGCATCTACCATGTGCCATCTCCCACTGCGCATTGTATGAGATAATCTGAAGGTGTCCACCAGCGCGGCCCAAAGGTCTCTTCATACTTTTGAATGGACTGAACGACGTTTTTAAGAACAGCCTCCTTTGCGTATTGCATAGGCCCACCGCGATAGCGCGGGAAACCATAGCCATTGACATAGATCACATCAATGTCAGAAGCCCGATAGGCAATACCTTCCTCGACGATCTTCGCCCCTTCATTGACAAGAGCATAGATGCAGCGTTCTACAATCTCCTCATCAGTGATTTCTCGCGGACTTACGCTCTGCTCTGCGCGTATCGCGGCAATGATCTCATCCGTTACCGGATCATGCAGAGGTTTACGATTGCCCTCTTCATAGTGATACCATCCCGCACTTGTTTTTTGTCCCTTGCGCCCCTCTTCCACAAGCCTATCGGCAACCAAGAAGGCCTTCTGCTCATAGTCATGAGGATTCATAGCTTGGCGGTTCATATAGCCAATATCAAGCCCAGCCAAATCCCCAACTGCCATCGGTCCCATCGCCATACCAAAATTGGTGAGCGCACGATCAACTTGCGCAGGTGATGCCCCTTCGAGAATAAGAAGCCCCGCTTCCCGCTGATAACCTTGCAGCATGCGGTTACCGATAAAACCATGACAAACGCCCGCTACCACGCCCACCTTACCTAGGCGCTTGGACAACTTCACACAGGTTTGTAATACATCTGGTGCTGTTTGTTCACCACGCACAATCTCCAGAAGCTTCATGATGTTCGCCGGGCTAAAAAAATGAAGCCCGACGACATCTGAAGGGCGACGGGTGAAATTCGCGATTTGATTAACATCTAGATAGGAGGTGTTCGTAGCGAGGATCGAGCCTTTCTTGGCAACCTTGTCTACTTTTTCCATCACGTTTTGCTTGACAGTAATGTCCTCAAACACGGCTTCAATGATCAGATCCGCGTTGGCTAAATTATCAAAGGATAATGTTGGGGTCAGGCACTCTCTAATTAACGTTGCCTTTTCTTCGCTGAGACGGCCTTTGGCAACAGAACTCTGTGTGACATTCTCGATATGCGCAATACCCCGGTCTAATGACGCTTCATTCACCTCAACCAGTGTCACCGCAAATCCCGCATTGAGGAACGCGAGCGTAATGCCCGCCCCCATCGTGCCGGCACCAATCACACCCACTGTTGCGATGTCACGAGTGGGTTGGCTTTTATCTAATCCAGGCACCTTTGCCGCTTCGCGCTCGGCAAAAAACATATGTCGCAAAGCGCGCGATTGCGCTCCATCACGCAAAGCAACAAACAGCTCGCGCTCAAAGGTCATACCTTCATCAAACGGTTTAGTCACTGCCGCTTCCACCGCATCAACGCATCTTTGCGGTGCGTCAAAGCCGCGTTTTTTCTTGGCCAAGGTGGCCCGCATCCGATCAAACAGATTCGAATCATCGTCTGGTGTGTTTATGTCACGCTGACTGAGAGGTGCAGGTATGTACTCTGCAGAAACTTCCTTCGCAAAAGCCAGAGCATCCTCAAGTAGACCGCCCTCACTGATACGGTCAACAGCGCCTAGTGATAGCGCTTTCTCGGCGGCAATCGGCGTGCCCGTTGCAATCACATCCAGCGCTGCTTCAACGCCGATCAGGCGCGGCAAACGTTGCGTTCCCCCAGCACCAGGAATAATGCCCAAGGTTACTTCCGGTAATCCAATCTTCGTGCCTTGCGCTGCAATACGATAATGACACGCGAGTGCCGTCTCAAGGCCACCACCGAACACAGACCCATATAGGGCCGCGATGACCGGCATCTGCATACGCTCAAGATGTAGTAACACGTCAGGCAAGATAGGTTCTTGGACCGGCTTGCCAAATTCCATGATGTCGGCCCCTGATAAAAAAGTTCGGCCTTTACAGGCAAGAATTATTGCGGAAACGTCTTTATTCGTTCCAAGAGCTGTCAAAGCATCATCAATACCTTGGCGCACGACATGCCCAATTGCATTTACCGGCGGGTTCTCCACCCAGATGATGGCTATGCTATCGCGATATTCAATCGAAACAGTCATGTGTTACCCAAACGCCTGGAGGCCGGTTTGCGCACGACCGAGAATTAGCGCATGAACATCATGGGTCCCTTCATAGGTATTGACCGCCTCCAAGTTCATGACATGCCGAATGACATGGAACTCATCAGCAACACCGTTTCCGCCGTGCATGTCACGAGCCTGGCGGGCAATGTCGAGCGACTTACCGCAATTGTTACGCTTTACCAGTGAGATCATCTCAGGAGCAAACTGCTGCTGATCCATCAATTCCCCGACACGAAGGGAAGATTGCAGCCCCAGCGTGATCTCGGTTTGCATATCGGCGAGTTTCTTCTGGATTAACTGCGTGGCTGCGAGAGGCTTACCGAACTGCTTGCGATCAAGCGTATACTGCCGCGCGGCATGCCAGCAAAACTCCGCCGCCCCAAGAGCGCCCCATGAAATCCCGTACCTTGCCCGATTGAGACAACCAAACGGGCCTTTCAACCCTTGCACATTGGGAAGCAGGTTTTCCTCCGGCACAAACACCTCATCCATCACAATCTCACCGGTGATCGAGGCTCTGAGTGAGAACTTCCCCTCAATCTTTGGCGCGGACAAACCTTCCATACCCTTATCTAGGATAAACCCGCGGATCACGCCATCATCTGTTTTGCCCCAAACGATAAAGACGTCCGCTATTGGAGAGTTCGTAATCCACATCTTCGCGCCTGAGAGTGAATAACCCCCGTCAACAGTTTTTGCTTTGGTTTCCATCCCGCCGGGATCAGAGCCATGATTAGGCTCGGTTAAACCAAAACAGCCCACCCATTCACCGCTAGCTAATTTCGGAAGATACTTCTCGCGTTGTTCCTCCGTGCCATAAGCGTAGATCGGATGCATCACGAGACTCGATTGAACGCTCATCGCCGATCGATAGCCGGAATCGACCCGCTCCACTTCTCGCGCCACAAGCCCGTAAGCGACATAAGACGTACCCGAGCAGCCATAACCATCAATTGTCGAGCCTAAGAGTCCAAGCTCACCCATTTCGGACATGATCTCCCGGTCGAAATTTTCATGCCTGTTCGCTTCCAATACGCGTGGCATCAGTTTATCTTGCGCATAATTCCGTGACATATCACGGATCATGCGCTCTTCTTCCGTGAGCTGTTGATCCATAAAAAATGGATCATCCCATTGAAAAGGCACCATAGATGATGTTGCTGAATTGCTCATTGTATAGTCCTCAACCTTTAAAAAGTGCAGCTCATAGGCATTATTTCATTGACCTTTTTTATTTTAAACTTAAAATATTAGTCAAGTAAAAACATGCTTAAAGGTAGAAGATGGTAAATCTTAATAAGAGTCATGCAGTTATCACAGGTGGCGGAAGCGGAATTGGCCTTGCGATAGCGCAGTGCTTGGCCTCCTATGGTGCAAAAGTGACGCTGATGGGCCGCAATAAAGTAAAATTAGAAAAGGCTGCCAGCTCTATCTCGAACAGCGCATTCGCTGTTGTCGATGTGGCAGATCCAGAATCAGTCGCCAAAGCATTCCAAGAATCGGAAAGTGAAAATGGTGATATCAGTATTCTCATCAATAATGCCGGCATAGCGGAAACAGCGCCGTTCCACAGAACAGATTTACAGACCTGGCAAGGCACGCTCGATGTCAACCTCACCGGTGCATTTCTTTGTACGCAGCAAGCCTATCCGAAAATGCGTGAGAAGAAAGAGGGGCGCATTATCAATATCGCAAGTACGTCGGGTCTAAAAGGTTACGCTTATACGACAGCGTATACTGCTGCGAAGCATGGATTGATTGGCCTCACACGATCTCTCGCTCTCGAATGTGCCAACACAGCTATTACCGTAAATGCAATCTGTCCAGGTTTCACAAATACAGAAATCGTTAGTGACGCAATTGCCAACATTGTCTCAAAAACGGGACGCTCCGAGGATGAGGCCCTCGCTGAGCTCACAAAACATAACCCACAATCAAGATTAATCGAGCCAGAGGAGGTCGCTGAAACTGCTCTTTGGTTATGCTCTGAAGCAGCAGGATCAGTAACGGGTCAATCAATCGTGATTGCAGGTGGGGAGATCATGTAATGAAAAAAACAAAAGATACGTTTCCAGATATGTTGGAAGAGCTTCCCAAACACAGCAAGCAGTCTCTTCGCCTTTGGTTGCGTATGCTCACCTGCACAAATTTCGTCGAAAAACGCATCCGCAACTTACTAAAAGAAGAATTCAACATCACTCTGCCTCAGTTTGATGTCTTATCTGCTTTAGAGCGCTCTCCTAAAGGTCTTACCATGGGACAGTTATCTACAATGCTTATGGTTTCCAATGGAAACGTGACCGGTGTTATTAATAGGCTCGCCGAGGAAGGTTTTATCGTGCGCAATCCTTTGAAAGATGATCGCCGCACCTTTGTTGCGAAACTGACGCCAGATGGACGCAAGCGGTTTCGTAAGATGGCCAAGACACACGAAAAGTGGATTGATGATATGTATACGAATCTCAATGATGGAGAGATTCAAGAGCTCATGGATTCTTTATATATTATGAAATCATCTCTCAAACATTACGATGAACGGAGCAACGGATAATGACTCCTGAAACCTATACCCCCGAACACTTTAAATGGGAGTATGCGGAAGGTATTGGCACGATCACGCTGAATCGCCCGGACCGCAAAAACCCTCTTACTTTTGAGTCATATGCTGAACTTCGCGATCTCTTTCGTGATTTGGTCTACGCGGACGACGTTAAAGCCATTATTTTTACTGGCGAAGGAGAAAACTTCTGTTCCGGTGGTGACGTCCATGACATCATTGGACCTCTCACGAAAATGAGTATGAAAGAACTCGTCGCATTCACACGCATGACCGGTGATCTCGTTAAGGCAATGCGACATGCACCGCAACCTATCATCGCAGCCATTGATGGTATTTGCGTAGGTGCCGGTGCAATTGTGGCAATGTCATCAGACATCCGTATCGGAACGGCACGCTCAAAAACCGCATTTCTTTTTAATCGGGTGGGGCTTGCAGGTTGCGATATGGGAGCATGCGCGATCCTGCCGCGCATTATTGGCCAAGGCCGCGCCTCAGAACTTCTCTTCACCGGACGCTCCATGAGCGGCGAAGAAGGAGAGCGCTGGGGCTTTATAAACAAACTGGTCGAACCCACAGATTTATTAGCCGAAAGCAAAGCCTTTGCCGACCGCCTTGTCGCGGGTCCCACTTTTGCCAACAGCTTCACCAAGAACCAACTCAATATGGAATGGGATATGAGCTTGGATACCGCGATCGAAGCGGAGGCCCAAGCTCAGGCCATCTGCATGCAAACGGAAGACTTTCGACGCGCCTATCATGCCTTTGTCGATAAAGAAAAACCTGTGTTTGAGGGAAATTGATGGCAGACAGATCTTTTCTTGATTGGCCGTTCTTTGAAGAACACCATCGCGTTCTTGCAGAAGACGTTGATATTTGGGCCGCGAAAGAACTTGCTTTTCTTGACCATGGGCATGGTGATTTAGATGCAACATGCGCTGAGGTGTTGAACCGTCTTGCCGCTGGTGGGTGGCTACAGTATTGCATCCCCTCAGTTTATGGTGGCAAGCATGATGCCTTGGATGTACGCTCGCTCTGTATTATTCGGGAAACACTCGCCCGCTATTCGGGTCTTGCCGATTTTGTTTTCGCCATGCAAGGCCTAGGAAGTGGAACACTGTCCCTCTTTGCCGATGAAGCCATTAAACAACACTATCTCCCAAAAGTTGCCAATGGAGATTATGTGGCTGCTTTTGCCCTGACCGAACCTGAGGCAGGTTCTGACGTAGCTGCCATGTCCACATCCGCCGTGATAGACGGAGATAATTACATCATCAACGGCACCAAGACGTTCATTTCCAATGGTGGGCTCGCAGACTTCTACACCCTTTTTGCACGAACAGGAGATGCACCCGGCGCGAAAGGCATTAGCGCTTTTGTTGTGGATGCGAATACACCGGGCCTTGAGATCACCGAACGCATTGATGTGATTGCCCCCCACCCTCTGGCGACAATCACCTTTCACGATTGCCGTATTCCAAAAGAGAGCCTTGTTGGAGAACATGGCAGCGGATTTAAAGCCGCTATGTCGAACCTTGACGTGTTTCGCTCGACCGTTGGAGCGGCGGCACTCGGTTTTGCCCGGCGCGCTCTTGACGAAGCGAAGACCCGCGCCGCAGAGCGCAAGATATTTGAGGGTGCGCTGGCGGACTTGCAAATCATCCAATCCATGATTGGGGAAATGGCACTGGATGTGGATGCCTCCGCCCTGCTGATCTACCGTTCCGCATGGACAAAGGATGTGAAAAAAACCCGCGTCACGCGCGAAGCAGCGATGGCAAAATTATACGCCACAGATCAAGCTCAACTTGTAATCGATAAAGCGATTCAAATATTTGGTGGTCTTGGTGTCGTTAGTGGCGTGAAGGTCGAAGAGCTCTACCGTGAAATCCGCGCCCTTCGCATTTACGAAGGCGCATCCGAAGTACAAAAGATCATCATCGCACGCCAAGCGATGCAGGAGAACTAATTATGCAACATTTACTTCCAGAGGGATGGGTGAAACCCAAAGGATATGCAAATGGCATTGTCGTTGACGGAGGCCGCACGGTATACGTCGCTGGTCTTATTGGCTGGAACGCTAATGAAGAATTTGAATCAGAAGACTTTGTTGAGCAATTTCGTCAAACGCTTAAAAACATAGTTGCTGTCCTAGCCGAAGCCGATGCGGGCCCTGAGCACATTGTCCGTATGACGTGGTATATCACGGACAAAAAAGAATACCTCTCTTGCCTTAAAGAAGTGGGGGCTGCTTACCGCGAAATTATTGGACGCAACTACCCAACCATGGCCTGCGTTGAAGTGGCAAACCTGATGGAAGACAAGGCTAAGATTGAGATAGAAACCACTGCTGTAGTCCCCACCTCTTAAACGCAATTAAGTACTTGCCTTTTGATAGCCGTGTCGGTTCGGACGGAGTTTTAGAGCCGTATCCAGGTTTTTCTCGTTGATTTTCTGCGCTTCCGCTTTCAATTGATATACACCTGAGTAGTACTGTGCAGGCCATCCCTCCACATCAACACTGTAATGACCTGCTGCCTGGCGGGTGAAATATGGATTGTTCAAATGGGGCCTCGCCAAGGCGCATAAGTCTGCGCGACCTGTGGCTACAATTGTATTAACCTGCTCTGGCAATGTAATGGCTCCAACAGCCATGGTCTTGATGCCAACGGCATTGCGAACAGCATCCGCAAAAGGTGTCTGCCACATGCGGCCAAATACCGGATCCTGCCACTTCACGGTTTCACCAGAAGAGCAATCGATGAGATCGGCCCCTGCGTCTTTGAATGCTTGAGCAATCGCAAGAAGATCATCCTCGCTCAAGCCACCTTCAGCCCAATCGCTTGCCGATACCCGAACTGACATAGGCTTATCTGCGGGCCATGCCTTACGCATCGCGGAGAATACCTCCAAAGGGAATCGCAATCGGTTTTCGATAGACCCACCATATTTATCGGAACGCTTATTCGTGAGAGGCGACAAGAAACTCGCCAGCAAATACCCATGCGCTGCATGTAACTCGAGCATATCAAAACCAGCGCGATGCCCCCTCTCTGTCGCCTGTACAAAATCTTGGGTGATTTCATCCATTTTTTGACGATCAAGCTCGACGGGCAGATCCGACACCCCGTCAATATATGGAACCGGGGAGGCG
>JANQLI010000132.1 GCA_028280675.1 Alphaproteobacteria bacterium | reverse complement strand
AATCTTGTTTTCGATCAGAAACGTGTCATCTGTATGGGCAAGAACATCGACAATCGCATTTCCGATGGCCAAAACGTCCAATTGATCTGCCGCCATAAGTCGTATCTCCTGGATGAGGGATGCTATCGGCGAGAACCGACAGAGATGAGTAAGATATGATTCGCCCGATCCTATTGGCCCTTCATAATTTAGCAAGCAGATCTTTTCTCTGGATCATCCTCCAAGCTATCATTTTTTCGCTGGCGTGCGCGGGCCTTATCGGGTGGGTGGGTTTTTCCTTTCTCGACACCATTCCACAATATGACTGGACCTGGGTGACCACCGTCCTCACCTATATTGCGGGAACGGGCATTTTCATCGGTGCGCTATTGATAGTGTTTCCCATCGCCGCTCTTTTTATTGGCGTCTTTCTCGAAAAAGTGGCCGATATTGTCGAAGATCAAGACTACCCTGGACATCCAGAAGCACGGGGGCTCTCTCTGCAAGACAGTCTTCTTGTGGCGCTGAAGTTTTTCAGCGTTATTGTCGTCCTCAATCTTCTGCTTTTACCCTTTTACTTTGTGCCAGGGCTCAATGTTGTTCTTGCCCTGCTGGTGAACGGGTATCTCGTGTCGCGGGAATATTTCGAGCTGGTGGCGCTGCGGCATCGCTCGAGAGGTGAAGTGAAAGCCCTGCGCCGCACTTATCGCGGGCAAATCTTTGCATTTGGCCTCATCATAGCCTTGGCCTTAACGATCCCACTTGTTAACCTGATTGCGCCATTATTTGGGGTAGCGCTAATGGTGCATGTGTATAAAGAGTTAGATCAGGACAATTTGGGTTAAACGTGCTTATGCTCACAAATTACGAACTCTATCTCAAATGGGCCATGCTGTCTGTGGCCTACGCGATCATCTCTGTGCTGTCTGCTTGTGCGGAAGATGGCAGCTTTAATGCGTTGATGCGCGGAGACCCCATCGCAAGCGTTGGACCTGCAATCGCCACGGCCCCGCCACAGCAAGATATTAAATTGCCGAACGCAACAGACATGATGGGGCGCGCTGCGAGCGATATTGAATCTCTGTTCGGCACCCCAGCGCTCCGCCGCGAAGAAATGGGCGCACAAGTCTGGCAATACACCAGCCAGGACTGTGTTCTTCTGCTGTATCTTTATGAAGACGCCAATAAAGACTGGCGCGTCACCCATGCGGAAACACGGCGCAAAAACACCGCCACCGATCCAACCGGGCTGTGCGGTGCAGCGACGTAAGCGCTATGTTGTTTTCTCTTTAAAGCGGCATAAATCTTCGACAACACACACCAGACAGTCTGGCGTCCGCGCCTTGCACACATAGCGCCCATGCAAAATCAGCCAGTGATGCGCATGCAATTTAAATTGATCGGGAATCACTTTTTCAAGTTTTTGTTCCACTTCCAAAACGTTTTTCCCAGGCGCCAATCCTGTGCGATTGCCAAGACGGAAAATATGAGTATCGACAGCCATGGTCGGTTGGCCGAAAGCGATATTGAGCACCACATTGGCGGTTTTACGCCCAACGCCGGGGAGCTTCACAAGCTCTTCACGGGTTTGCGGCACTTCTGAATTGTGGTCTGCGATCAACGCTTTTGATAGGCCAATCACATTCTTGGCTTTGTTACGATAAAGACCGATGGTTTTAATGGCGTCGCGAACCTTTGCCTCTCCCATGGCGACCATTTGCTCAGGCGTTTGGACTTTTTTAAACAACGGCTCTGTTGCTTTGTTGACGCCTTTATCGGTTGCTTGCGCCGACAACACAACGGCCACAAGCAATGTATATGTATTAACGTAATGTAATTCGCCCTTCGGCTCGGGGTTTTGTTTTTCAAGGCGGGTGAAGAAGTCCACCACTTTATCTTTGCGCATCGCCATGTTTATGAGTCCAGGCGTACAGGAACACCAGCCTTGGCCATATGTTCTTTGGCTTCAAGAATGGAATATGTCCCAAAGTGGAAGATAGATGCCGCCAACACCGCGCTGGCATGACCCTCCGTTACACCCTCAACCATGTGATCGAGGGTGCCGACACCGCCGCTTGCGATGACCGGGACCGGCACAGCATCAGCAATCGTCCGTGTCAGGAGGTTATCGAAACCGGATTTGGTGCCATCCCGGTCCATGGATGTGAGTAAGATCTCCCCTGCCCCTAATGCGACCACTTCTTTGGCATAGTCCACCGCATCAATGCCGGTGCGTTCCCGGCCGCCATGGGTGAAAATTTCCCATTTATGATCGCCGACAGATTTCGCATCAATGGCGACGACAATGCACTGGCTGCCGAACTTTTCCGCTGCCTCCTTCACAAAGCCGCGGTTCGTCACAGCAGCCGTATTGATGGCCACCTTATCAGCGCCCGCAAGCAGAAGTTTGCGCACATCTTCCACTTTGCGCACCCCGCCCCCAACCGTGAGCGGCATAAAACATTGTTCGGCTGTGCGGGCCACCACATCAAAGATTGTATCGCGGTTTTCATGGCTTGCCGTAATATCGAGAAAACAAAGTTCATCCGCACCCGCGGCGTCATAGATTTTAGCCTGCTCTACCGGATCGCCCGCATCGATAAGATTGACGAAATTCACGCCTTTGACAACACGGCCGTCTTTGACATCGAGACAGGGGATGATGCGAATTTTAAGCACGCGTCTCTCCTCTGAGCCGGGCTAAAGCTTGTGCGGGATCAATGCGGCCATCATAAAGCGCACGGCCGGAGATGGCCCCTTCAAGCTTGGCAGCAGATGGCTGCATCAGGGCGTCAATATCCTCCATAGAGGAGAGGCCTCCGCTCGCGATCACTGGAATGGAAATCGCCTCAGCCAGGGCAATGGTTGCCTCCATATTGAGACCTTTTAAAACCCCATCGCGGGAAATGTCGGTGAAAATGATCGCCGCGACGCCTGCATCTTCAAAACGCTGGGCGACCTCAAGGGTGGTAAGCTCTGTGGCGTCGGCCCAGCCTTCGATCGCCACCATACCATCGCGGGCATCCAAACCAACGGCAACTTGGCCCGGAAACGCCTTCGCCGCTTCGCGCACGAAGCCAGGATCGCGCACCGCCGCCGTGCCGAGGATAATCCGGCTCACCCCTGCCTCAATCCAGTAGCGGGCGATCTCCATCGTCCGAATACCCCCTCCCAGTTGAATCGGTATCGAAACATTCCCCAATATGGATGACACCGCTTCGGCATTGACCGGCTCCCCTTCAAAGGCGCCATTGAGGTCAACCACATGAACCCACGCGAACCCTTGCGCCTCGAAGAGAGCGGCTTGCGCACCAGGGTCATCATTAAAGACGGTGACCTGATCCATCTCGCCAAGCTTCAAACGGACGCATTGGCCATCTTTCAAATCAATTGCCGGAAAGAGGATCATACCTGCCACTCCAAGAAATTCCGGATCAAGGTGAGTCCGGTGTGTTGACTTTTTTCCGGGTGGAATTGGGTGCCCACCATATTGTCTTTTGCAACAGCAGATGTTATTTCGGTTCCGTAATGACATAGTGAAATCCTATGCTGCGGCTCTGAGACGTGAAAATGGTAGGAGTGAACAAAGTAAGCATGCGACCCTGCTGTGATCCCTGCAAAGACCGGATGATCGCGCAAAACCTCTATCGTGTTCCAGCCCATATGCGGGATTTTTAAGTCTGGATTTCCCGTCTCTATAGGCACGACTTCCCCTGGAATCCATCCAAACCCCGCGTGGACCCCATGCTCAAGGCCCTGATCGGCCATCAATTGCATCCCGACACAAATCCCCAGAAATGGGCGTTTTTGATCTATCACCACATCCTGCAGAGCGTCCCACATGCCGGGGATCGCACGAATACCCGCGCGGCAATCGCCAAATGCGCCGACACCTGGAAGCACCACGCGATCAGACGCCAGCACCGCTACAGGATCGGCTGTCACATTTATCGTTGCCGACAAACCAGCTTCATCCGCCGCGCGCTCAAAACTTTTCGCGGCAGACCGGAGATTTCCCGACCCATAATCGACCAATGCGATTTTCATTACATATCCGAAATAATGCCTAATCAGGGTTAATTTTAATTGAGGTTAACGCATGCTGCACGGCACAATGTGCAATTATGACACACATACTGCCCTATTTTTGTTGTTTAGTCTATTTTAGGAGCCGAGAACACCCTTTGTCGAGGGAACCTCACCCGCCATTCGTGGATCCACTTCACAGGCGTCACGCAAAGCCCGCGCTAATGCCTTATAGGCGGACTCGATAATGTGGTGGTTATTTTCACCATAAAGGGTTTCCACATGCAGGGTGATGCCCGCGTTTTGCGCAAAAGCCTGAAACCACTCTTTGAACAGCTCTGTGTCCATAGCCCCCAGCTTCGGCTTATCGAGCTGAACCTTCCAGATCAGATAAGGCCGTCCGGAGACATCCACAGCAGAGCGTGAACATGTTTCGTCCATCGGAATCTCCGCCGCACCAAACCGGCGTATCCCCTTAAAGTCGCCGAGCGCTTTTGCCAGGGCCAGCCCCATGACAATCCCGGTATCTTCGGTTGTATGGTGCATATCAATATGCAGGTCGCCAACCGCCTTGACATCCAGATCCATCAGCGCGTGCTTTGAAAAGCTTTCCAGCATATGATCCAAAAAGCCGATCCCCGTGCTGATGTTTGACGTCCCTGTCCCATCCACATTGATGGTCACAGAAATATCCGTTTCCTTGGTTTTGCGATCGACGCTCGCAGTACGCATAGGTTTCTCCTTCGCAAGGCATACGCAACTCGCCTGCCTTTTCTGGGCGGCTTATATACCGTATTTTGCAATTTTTCATAAATATTTGACACCAAACCTTAACAGCGGGTTTTTCCTGAAAATACGCCACTTTTTGGGGATAACAGGCAACCAGGCCTTGACCTGGCCACACGAAAGCGCCACATGATGCCGCACACAGAACACGGCGAGGGCAGGGTGCCCCGGCCACC
>JANQLI010000116.1 GCA_028280675.1 Alphaproteobacteria bacterium | reverse complement strand
GCACCAGTTCGGCGCGTAAGAGATCGAGCACTTTCGCTACGCCGTCTTCGCCAAAGGATGCGAGGCCCCAAATATAAGGCCGGCCGATACAGATTGCGCTCGCCCCCATGGCCAGTGCTTTGAAGATGTCGGTGCCGCGCCGAAAGCCGCCATCAATCAATACAGGCACCTTGCCGTCAACCGCTGCGATAATTTCGGGCAGAGCCTCTAATGTGCCGCGATGGCTTTCTTCTTGGCGGCCGCCGTGATTGGAAATAATCAGGCCATCGACACCGTGTGTGACGCATAAGGATGCATCTTCATGGGTGACGATGCCTTTGAGTAAAATGTTGGCGTCGGTTTCATCGCGCAGCCATTTGATAAAGTCCCAGGTGAGGGACGGATCGCCAATGATCGGCGGCCCTGGAAAGCCTTCGAAATTCCCGAGACGTTGGCGCGGGCCAGATCCGCGGCCCGTACCGAACGCCATTTGACGCTCGCGATTGCCGAGCGCGGCGGAATCAACGGTGAGAGCAATGGTCTCGCATCCAGCCTCTTTGGCATTGCGCAGAAGGTGCCGTACCAGGTCGCGATTGCTTGACGCATAAAGTTGAAACCACACGGGCGCTGTATGCGCCTCGGCGATCTCTCCAATACTGTGATTGGTGACGGTGGACGCGATCATGGTGTGTTTGCGTGTATATGCAGCGCGCGCCGTGGCAAGCTCTCCCTGTTCATGGACCTGCACCTGGCCGCCAATAGGGGCGATTAAAATCGGAGTCGCCATCGGTGTGCCAAACAGCGTGATGGATGTATCGATATTTGACACGTCGATCAAACGGCGTGCCCGGATTTGCACTTTGTCAAAGGCGGTGCGGTTCGCGGCGATGGTTTTTTCATCATCCGCCCCGCCCATAATAAAATCATAGATAGCCGGGGAGAGTTTTTCTTGCGCCACATCATGAAAATCAAACACATTGCGCGCGTCATCTGCGCTGGGTAAGGCCTCTTCCCCAAATGCAACGTGCGATTGCCAAAGAGAGGCCGCAATAGGAGATGCCAACATCAATTGCATGAAGCGGCGGCGATCAGACGCAGTGTCATCCGATGGCCAGGATAGATGATGTGACATGTGTCTCTCCCTTTATGACAAAGCCGGTATGATCTTTTCGCCGATAAGTTTTATGGATTTTGCAGGGTTTTTATACAGCCGAAGGGCAATACTGGTCAGCCCGGCGTCTTTGAAATCCTGCAATCGCGCCAGGATAGGATCGAGATGATCCGTACTGGATGTCAACGTGACATTGGCGATGCACGCCTCAATGATTTCGTCTGGCACGTCCTTAATGACGCCATCTCCGTTTGAAAGAGCATGAAAAAATTGCGGCATTTTTTTCACAACGAATGCGGCGTCGTCTTTTGAGAGAAATGTTTCCGTGACCCAAGTGCGAAACAGCGCGCGTAAAGCAAGCCAGGTGCGCGCTTCTTGTTTGGCGTCTTCCAAATCATCATGCACATGCCACGCAAAGAAATTATTGCTGCGTTGAATGCCGGGTAAACCGCTTCCACTTTCTGTGTGTTGCGCTGTTTGTAATGCGGCGGCCACCAGACCTGGTGTCATGTCACTCATGAAAATACCATCCCCAGTCTTTGCCGCCATGCGCAGCATTTGCTCCATATTGGCGCCTACATAAACACGTGGCGGTTCAGCGGTGGCCCATGCAGGGTGATAACGCTGCACCTGATAAAGTTCCCCCTCATAAGACAGGCTGGTGGAGGCGGAAGCGCCTTTGATGATCTCCACGCATTCTCGCACTGCGCGCACGCGGCGATGGGGTGAGACTTTGAGAGCTTCCAGTGCTTCGCCGCCCCCGCCGATCACGATATTGGCGCGGCCATGCGCAAATTCGTTTAATGTGAGTAAGGATGTTGCGATCCGCACCGGGTGAATATCAAACGGGTTAACGGCAATCGGTCCTAAGCGAATGCGTGTTGTGGCGCGCGCTGCCACTGTTAAATTGGCGAAGGGGTCGCGCGCATCAAGCAAGCTCGATGTCCAAATTGCCCCGAGGCCATTGTCTTCAGCAAGCTGAGCAAGTTCCGCAAGATCATCAGGGTCCGCGCGGGAGTCAAGAATGACGTCAATCTGCATTTAATCCCCTTTGCTTTGCCAAAGGGTTTTTAATTCCTCCCACGACAAACCAGCGAGTTCCGTAATGTCAGGTCCCGGATCGGCGTTGGTAACGGGAACAGGTACTGTGATCACATCCACCCCTGTCCAGGCATGCACCAAAATATCACCGGGCTGATCAATCAGGCGGGGAGGGGCGTCATTGCCGATTTCCGATTGCAGTTGAAACGCCGGGCCGGGCGCAGCGACAATGCGGGCTTGGCCGATCATGCCGTTGACATGGGTGTGCACATGTCCGCAAGCCACCAATTTGACGTTATGAGAGGCTTTGATGAGACGTTGCAGTTTATCGGCCCAGTCCGGGTCGGCAATGAGGTCATAAAAACCGATCCCTGTGCGGATCGGGGGGTGATGAATGAATAACAGCGTCGGCGTGGCTGTGTCTTCGGCCAGTGTCTGCGAAAGCCAGGCTGCACGCTCTGCGCAAAACGCAGGTTTTTCTTGCCCTTCAATGGAACTGTCGAGCGCGATCAAGCGCAGGTCTGCTGTGTCCACTGTGTAATGCCCAAAACCGGATGTCACGGGAAAAAAAGACGTGCCGCCAAACAGGCGCTGCATTTCGGACCGTGAGTCATGATTGCCGGGAACGAGATAAAAGGGGGCCTCTAATGACTCTAGTAACGTCAGGAGATAACGATACGCCTCTTCATCGCCGTCATTGACCAAATCGCCACTGACAATCACGGCGTCAATCGATGGTTCAAGGGCGTTGATGACGTGTACCGCCAATTGCAAGCGCGCCGCAACATCGGTTCGGCCATTTAATAATGTGCCTTCCGCAACAATATGTGTGTCTGTGATGTGCGCAATGTGCATATTGGTTTAAGCTTTTCCAGCCAATTGGTGTGACAGTTCGGTGAGCTTTTCTTTGTCAAGGATATAGAGCGTTCGTCCTTTACGTTGCACCAATTCCCTGGCGGTTAAGCTGCTCAGTGCGCGGGCAACGGTTTCGCGTGTGGTGCTGACAAGGCTAGCGATCTCATGTTGCGTCGGCAAGGGGTAAATCATCCATCGCCCTTTGGTGACCGGATCGGGTTTGCAAATGCGCAACAGTTCCGTGTAAATGCGTTGATGCGCATCCAGAGTGCTGAGATCCATAATGCGTTCGTCATTGCTGCGAATAATACCGGTCAATTTTTGCATCACGCTCCATGCCACATCAGGATGAGCGCGCACGAAGTCTTCAAATGCGTTTGGTGTCAGGGAGGCCAGAACACACTCTTTCTGTGCAACGACATTTGTCGAGCGCGGTTTTTGATCGATGGCGGCAAGCTCGCCAAAATAACTCCCCTCTGGAACAATCGCATACGCAATTTCCCGGCCGGTGAGGGAATAACTCACAACTTGCACGGCGCCTGACACAACGAAATACATATCGCGGCTATCGCTGTTTTGCGCAAGGATCGCCTCGCCCGCTTTGTGACTGTGCCAGGCGCAGGATTGCGCGATTTTTTGAAGATCTTGATCGCTTAATCCGGCCAATAACGTGACTTTCTTGAGGTCGTCAATATTGCCTTGTGCCATATATTCGTCCCTTTTGCTTTGCAACATGCAACCACGTGCTTGCGCTTGCATATTGGGGCACGCTAGAGTTCAAGGCAAGGGAGCTCTTGTGGGTTTGTGAGTATCCTCCGGGTTTATCCGGAGACTCAAAAGAGATGAGGGAATGACACCATGCATCTGAAGCGCCATTTGCTTTCCATCTTCATGACATCTGGGCTCGGTCTGTGGAGCGGAGCGGTGCTTGCAGATGAACGGCCTGTTGCTTTGATTGAAAGTATCGAAAATGCTCCAGATGCCGAGGTGCAAATCTTCGACTATGTTTATAAAGGCGATAAAATTGATTTACGTCCACAGGGTGTCATGGTGCTGGCTTATTTTGACAGTTGCGCCGTGGAACGTATCACGGGCGGAAAAATCAAAATGCAGACAGACAAAGCCAAACTCGAAAAGGATGCGCAATCGGTTATGGCAACGCGGGCATGCCGTACGGCTGTGGTTGAACTTGATGATGACGCCAGTGAAGTTGGCGCGGCAGTGAAACGTGTCTCGCCGTTCGATGCTGATGTGTGGCAAGAATGGGCGATCAATACCACACAGCCGATATTCAAATGGCCTTATCAAAAGAAAGCCAAGGGCGATGTGTCTGTGCGCATTTACGATGCCGATGCGCCAACGGAACGGTTGATATGGCAAACAACGGTTCCAGAGACCACACGCTATGTCATTTATCCCGAAAGCGCGCCGCCGCTCAGTGTTGGCAAACCTTATCGGGTGACCGCAGCCTATGAGAAAAAATACGCCTACAGTTCCGTGTTTTCTTATGATCCTGATTTAGAAATCCCAGACGGTGCTGCAAACCGTTTGGTGCCTCTTGATGAAGAAGACTAAAGACATTGGGATTGGCCGTGGGCCGTTATTGCTCGCGATTATCATTGTTGGCGTTGCGTTTTCGCATACACCCTTAGCGCAATATCTGACCCGTCTTGGGATGGACTTTACTCTGCCTTACGTTGTGCAAGGAGATCGCCAAGCAACAGATGTGGTGATGGTGGTGATTGATGAGGTCACGCATCGCACGCCCCCGTTTACGGAAACACCGGAAGTGGCGTGGACGCCGTTTCTGGGTGACGTTATTCAGGCTGTGGATCAAGCGGGCGCGGCGGCCATCGGATTGGATATGATCTATCCGAAAACACTCAGCGGCCCTGATTTGTTGCCGGGATACGATCGCCCCTTCATCAGCGCCCTTTTTTCGGTGGGGCGTGCAGGCCGTTTGGTGTTGGGTGAAACGCGTCTGTCCGATCAAACCATCAGTCCCTACCAAGGGCAGGTCTTGGCCGTGGGTGGGCGCAAAAATGTCAGCCCCTTGCAATTAACGCCGGATGGCGACGGCATCGTGCGCTCTTACCCCTCCCATTTCACCCAAGACGATGGCAGCCGCGTGTTATCTTTTGCCAATGAATTGGTGGCCCGCGCGGGCAAGCCTACAAGAGACACCGCATTTTTATTGGATTATGTGACGCCGCTGGCCTTGCCTGCTTACCGGCTCTCGGATTTGCGCACCTGCTTCGCTGAGGGAAAAGAATTGGGTGACCGCTTTCGCGATAAAATCGTTTTGATTGGCGTGACACTTGATGTCGAAGACCGGCATATTGCCAGTAATCGCTTTGTAGAGGAAAACCAAACCAAGGCGACGGCGCTCGACTGTGCTGCGCCCGTTGTGACAGGGGCGGCGCGTATCCATCGGCAATCTGTGCCCGGCGTGTCGATTCATGCCCGCGCTGTGCAGACGATCCTGGCGGGTCAATCGCCGCAACTCCTCACAGCCCCATCGACTTATTTTATTACTGGTGTCTTTTTGTTGCTCTTAGGGGGGTTATATTTACGTATCCCGCCTGTCGGTGGGTTTGTCTTGTTAGGGATCGTGTTAGCGTTGCTCTGGTATGCGGCGATCCTTCAATTAGCGCAATTTAAAGTTCTGCCCTATATCCCTTGGGCGATCTGCGCAGTGCTCTCTTATATTTTACTCTATACCTATCGTGTGTTCTTTGAAAACAAAGAGAAACGCTGGATACGGCATGCGTTTCGTCATTATTTAAGCCCAGCATTGGTTGATCAGCTTACGGAGGACCCAAGTCTGCTGAAATTGGGTGGGGAACGGCGTCATGTCGCGGTTCTTTTTCTCGACTTGGCCGGGTTTACCAAAGCAAGCGAGATTTTGGCGGATAAGCCTGAGCTTTTGGTGGCAGAGCTCAACCGGTATCTTGCGGAGATGGCGAATATCATTGAGGCCCATGGCGGTTATGTCGATAAATTCATTGGCGACGCGGTGATGGGGATTTGGGGCGCACCGGTCATGACGGAAAATCCCGAAGACGCCGCCGCGAAAGCAGCTCTCGCCTGTCAGCAAGCGATGGTATCCATGAATAAGAGGCGCGCAAACCCTTACATTCAAGGGATGCGGATCGGACTGAATGCAGGTGAAGCGGTTGTCGGCAATATGGGATCGGAACAGCGGTTTAATTACACGGCTGTCGGCGATCCCGTGAATTTGGCGGCGCGTCTTGAGAGCGCCAACAAAAATTACGGCACGACGATACTGGCTGGCGAGGACTTCGTCGCCCATTTGTCTGGTGATGTGCAGCGGCGTGAAATCGATTTTGTCAAAGTGCAGGGCCGCGAAGCCCCTGTTCATATTTATGAAATCACGGGCGTTGGTGACGGTGATGAAGGGGCGCGAACACCACGGATTGTGGCCTCTTTTGCCGCCGCGCGGGCGCACTATCTTGCGCAGAACTTTGAGACAGCCGAGGCAGAATTTGTTAAACTGGTACAAGCTGATCATGCGGCCGAAATTTATATTGAGCGTTGCCGCGCTTACCGTGCAAACCCGCCTGGGCCGGCGTGGGATGGAAGCCATCAGCTTGAGACGAAGTAGTGTTTGTGAGGGAGGGATCTATGGCAAAGTCAGTTGAACTGTCACGGCGTGTTGCGCTGAGCGGTATTTTTGTAACAAGTGCGTGGATGTCCTCTTCTGCCCAGGCGTTTAACGTCTGCGTCGGTGGTATTTGTACGGACGATATTAAAAATGTCGGTAAAATGCTCGGTGCGACAACGATTGATGAAGAGGACGAAATCCGTATCGGGGAAAGTTATTACG
>JANQLI010000378.1 GCA_028280675.1 Alphaproteobacteria bacterium | reverse complement strand
CAATCGCGTCTCGATAAGCTTGTGAATACAATTGCCTCCACCATGGAAGCTGATGTGTGTTCGATTTATATTCGCCGTGCCGGGAATGAGCTAGAGCTCTATGCCACTAAGGGGCTTGATCTCAAAGCCGTCCATAAGACGCGTTTGAAGATTGGCGTTGGTCTTGTCGGTGAAATCGCCGAGCTTGCAAAACCGCTGAATTTGCGTGATGCGCCGACGCATCCAAAATTTGTGTATCGCCCCGAAACCGGCGAAGACCCCTTTCACTCTTTCTTGGGTGTGCCGATCCATCGTGGCGGCCACGTGCTTGGTGTGGTGGTGGTGCAAAAGCGTGAGGAGCGGGAGTATTCCATAGAGGTGCAAGAGGCGCTTGAGACCATCGCAACCTTGCTGACGGAAGTTGTTGCGTCCGGTCAGGTGATTCACCTTGACGAACATGTGATTGAAACAGAAGTCCGTCCGACGCGCCCTTATAAACAGGGTGGCGTGCCATTTGCGGATGGTCTTGCTTTTGGTCATGTGGTGCTGCACGACGCGCCTGTTGCGATTACGAAAGTTGTCGCAGAAGATGTTGATGCTGAACTAGGGCGTCTCTCCACGGGCATTGATGCGATGCAAAAGCAAATTGATGCTTTGCTGAGTGCATCCGATGGCTCACTTGTGGGCGAATCATATGATGTGCTCGAGACCTATCGTATGTTTGCACGTGATAGCGGGTGGGCTAGGCGCATGGAAGAGGCTGTGCAGAATGGTTTGACAGCGGAAGCGGCTGTGCGCCAGGTGCAAAGTGATACCCGTGCCCGGATGATGCGGCAAAAGGATTCCTTCTTACGCGACCGGCTTCATGATTTGGACGATCTTGCCAACCGGTTGATGCGGCATCTTGTGGGGGATGTGTCTCCAATGGACCGGCCGGACTTTCCTGAAGATGCGATCATTCTTGCGCGCAACCTCGGTCCGGCGGAATTGCTCGACTACGACACGAAACGTGTGCGCGGGGTCATCCTGGAAGAAGGGGCGGCCAATAATCATGTGGTGATTGTCGCGCGGGCGCTTGGTCTGCCGATGATCGGGCAGGCAACGGAGATCCGTGATCATGTCAATGAAGGGGATTTGGCCGTTATTGATGGCCATCAAGGCGACATTCATATTCGTCCTGCTGCAGATGTGGTTGAGTTCTATGAAGACAAGCTGGCCATGCAGAAGAAACGCAAGGCTGAGCTTGAGGCCCATCGCGATGAACCTGCGATCACCCAGGATGGCCACCATATCAAGTTAAGTATGAATGCGGGCTTGCTTGTCGATCTCCCTAATCTTGATGAAGTGGGTGCCGATGGAATCGGCCTCTTCCGCACTGAGCTGCAGTTTATGATCTCAGCGACCATGCCACGTCTCAAAGCCCAATCCCATTTCTATACGCAAGTTTTAGATGCAGCAGGGGATCGTCCGGGGACCTTTCGGACTCTGGATCTTGGCGGCGACAAGATTCTACCCTATGGGCTGACCCGCCGCGAGGATAATCCGGCGATGGGGTTACGGGCGATTCGGCTCGCTTTGTCCCGCCCATCAATGTTGCGCTATCAATTGAGGGCACTGCTCAAAGCGGCGGAGGGGCGCAACCTCAATTTGATGTTTCCGATGGTGTCTGAAGTGGATGAGTTCATGGAAGCACGGTCGTTGTTGGATTCAGAGATGGAACGCCGCCTCAAGATCGGCAAAGGCCTGCCATATAAAATCCGTGTCGGCTGTATGCTGGAGGTCCCATCGCTTGTATGGAATATCCGGACACTACTTCCCCATGTGGATTTTGTTTCCGTGGGGTCGAACGATCTCATGCAGTTCTTCTTTGCAGCGGATCGCGGTAATCCAGATTTAAATAATTATTATGATTTTCTTAGTCCTAGTTTATTAAGCTTTCTCAAATCTATCGTAATGGAGTGCCATAAGAGGAATGTCTCCTTATCCCTCTGCGGTGAGGCTGCGGGCCGCCCTCTCGAGGCTATGGCCCTGATCGGACTGGGATTCCGGAACATTTCGCTGCCTCCAGCCAGCATTGGGGCGGTCAAATTGATGGCACAACGGTTGCACGTTGGAGAATTGGAAAAGTATATGGCAGGGCTTTTTGAACGATCTGATCATTCCGTTAGAATGGAATTGAAGATGTTCGCAGAAAATCAAGGATTACCTGTATAAGATCGTTGCAATTAACGATGTTTTTGGTGTTAACTATTTGCGTAATTGAGGCCGATTTTGCGAGAAATTGGAAATAGCGTTTCTGGTGGCGGGGAACCAAGGGGTGAGGGGCTTCGGAGTGTATCGAAGCAAATGAGTTTGAAAGCGCGACTATTAGCTAAGAGCCCACAAAAAGGTGAAAGCCGTGGGCGCCTTCAAATCAAAGAAATCTCAGACACTGGCGACCTTGATAAGGCCGGGACCATTGGCGCTGCGATGCGGTCTGCCCGTCTTGTCCGCGGACTTGATATTAGCAAAGCCGCGAGCGACCTGCGCATCCGCCGGGAACATCTCGAAG
>JANQLI010000354.1 GCA_028280675.1 Alphaproteobacteria bacterium | reverse complement strand
GCCCGCAGTGGTCAATGTTTACGCCAAGCGGGTGGTCAATACCCGGTCGCGCCGCAGTCTCTTCGATGACTTTTTTGGCGGTCGCGGATTCGGCATCCCGCGTCAACGTGTCGAGCAATCTCTCGGATCCGGTGTGATCGTTGGCAGCGATGGGATCATCGTGACCAATAACCACGTTATTGAGGGCGGCCTTGAATACACCGTCGTACTGCAAGACCGCCGCGAGTTTGATGCTGAACTTGTTCTTGCTGATGAACGCACTGATCTCGCTGTGTTGCGCATTGAAACAGATGGGGAGACGCTCGCGAGCTTGTCCTTCGCGGATTCGGATCGCGCCGAAGTTGGAGACATTGTTCTGGCAATCGGAAATCCATTCGGCGTTGGACAAACTGTGACCAGCGGCATTGTCTCAGCCGTCGCGCGCACGCAAGCAGGGATCAGTGATTTTCAATTTTTCATCCAAACGGATGCGGCCATTAATCCGGGCAATTCCGGCGGGGCTCTTGTGAGTATGGATGGAAAACTTGTCGGAGTGAACACAGCCATATACTCGCGCAGCGGCGGGTCGAACGGAATCGGTTTCGCCATTCCTGCGAATATGGTCAAAAGCGTGCTCGATACAGCAACCAGCGGCAAAACGCTTGTGCGGCCTTGGCTTGGCGTGAAAAGTCAAACGGTGACATCTGAACTTGCGGAATCGCTCGGTTTAGACCGCCCAACGGGTATTTTGGTCAATGCGCTTTTCCAAGACGGTCCGCTCTCAAAGGCCGGCATAAAAGTTGGTGATGTGATCACCAAGGTAGATGAGTTTGAAATCATCGATCCGCAAGGATTAAATTATCGCGTCGCGACCAAAGGTGTCGGTGGAAAAGCCAACATAACCTATATTCGGAAAGGGCAGACGAAAGCCGCGCGTGTGAATCTCGTCGCGCCTCCAGAGAAACCAGCCCGCAATCAAACAAAGCTTGACGGTGACAACCCCTTTGCCGGTGTAAGTGTGGCGAACCTCTCACCAGCCGTTGCGGAAGAGTTTGGCTTTGATTGGTCAGCACAGGGCGTTGTCGTGGTGGATGTGCAAAGCCGCACCATTGCCCGGCGTTATGGCTTTAAACAAGGCGATATTATTCAAGAGGTGAATGGCAAGAGCATTGCTAAAGTTAGTGATTTGGTCAAAGCCATTAACAAACGCCGTACGCGCTGGAATCTGTCAATTCAACGCGGCAATCAATCTCTCAGTATGTCTGTGAGCGGATAACACAGCATTTGCAGGGAAAGTGGTTCCTGATTTTCTATCCGGAAATGCGTAACTAAAGTGATGGTAGAATGGCCAACTTGTTCGAAGCAGCTGGATTAGAAGACGAGGCGCCGCGGCCTCTCGCAGACCGCCTGCGGCCCGCAACACTTGAACACGTCGTCGGCCAGGATCATATCATCGGAGCAGATGCGCCTTTAGGGCGGATGCTGGCAAATAATCGCTTATCTTCTATTGTTTTGTGGGGGCCGCCGGGGACCGGTAAAACGACCATTGCCCGGCTGCTGTCCCACCATACTGGTTTGCACTTCGAGCAAGTCTCAGCGGTATTTTCCGGCGTTGCAGATTTGCGCAAAGTCTTTGAGGCGGCAAAAACGCGGCGCCAAACGGGACAGGGAACGCTTCTCTTTGTTGATGAAATCCATCGCTTCAACAAATCGCAACAAGATAGTTTTCTGCCTTATGTTGAAGACGGCACGGTGGTGCTGGTGGGGGCGACAACCGAAAACCCATCATTCGAAATCAACGCCGCGCTTCTTTCGCGGGCGCAAGTGCTTGTCTTGAATCGTCTTGATGATAGCGCTTTGGAAACGCTGCTCAAGCGCGCCGAAGAGACCATGCAGACAAAGCTTCCGCTGGATGAGGATGCGCGGGCAAGTCTCCGCGCCATGGCCGATGGCGATGGGCGGTATTGTTTGAACCTTGCCGAAGAGGTGTTTGCCTTGAAGGCGGATCATGACTTAACCACGGCTGAACTTGTCACTGCCATTCAACGCCGTGCACCCATTTATGACAAAGGGCGTGAGGAACATTACAACCTCATCAGCGCGCTTCATAAATCGGTCCGTGGGTCCGATGTCGATGCAGCGCTCTATTGGCTCGCGCGTATGCTGGCGGGTGGTGAAGATCCGCTCTATCTCGCAAGGCGCATGGTGCGCATGGCGGTGGAAGACATTGGCATTGCTGACCCCCAGGCTCTGGTGCAAGGCATTGCCGCCAAAGACGCCTATGAGTTTTTGGGAAGTCCGGAGGGTGAGCTTGCCCTCGCACAATTGTGCATCTATCTCGCGACAGCGCCGAAATCGAATGCAGGGTATAAAGCTTTTGGCGCGGCCATGCGCACGGCGAAAGAATCTGGTTCCTTTATGCCGCCAAAAAATATTCTCAATGCGCCCACCCGCATGATGAAAGATCTCGGCTATGGCGATGGCTATGTCTATGAGCATAACCAAGAGCAAGGTGTCTCAGGTCAGCGTTTCTTTCCAGATGAAATGGAGCCAGAAATCTTTTACGCGCCGCGTGAAAAAGGCTATGAAGCGCAAGTGATGAAGCGCGTCGCCTATTGGCGTAAGCTGCGTCAGGACATGATTGATCATACACAGGATACGGCGGACGAATAATGCAGATGCTTCTTGCAGTGGCGGCCGGTGGGGCGATTGGCGCTATGGGCCGGTACCTTGTTGCTGCGCAAGCCTTGCGCTTGATGGGGCCTGGTTTCCCTTGGGGGACGCTTACGGTCAATGTCGTTGGGTCACTGATAATGGGGATTTTGGTTGAGCTGATGGCGCTTCGGATGAATGTCAGTCCCGAGATGCGTGTGTTCTTAATCACAGGCGTTCTTGGCGGGTTCACCACGTTTTCTGCCTTTTCTCTCGATGTCAGTGTGTTGATGGAACGGAATGCCTTGGGCAGTGCGGCGCTTTATGCGATTGTGTCCGTTGCGCTCTCCGTCGGCGCGCTTTTTGCGGGTCTGGCACTGGTGCGGAATTGGCCAGCATGAGTAAAGCGGAAACCATAAGTGTCGATGCTGCTGATGATGGCATACGCTTAGACCGGTGGTTTAAGCGTCACTATCCCCAACTTCCCTTTGGGCAAGTGGCAAAATTGATCCGGACAGGTCAAGTGCGTCTGGATGGGGCGCGCGCCAAGGCCAATGCGCGTATTGAAGAGGGGCAAGAAATCCGTTTGCCGCCAGCAGTCAATGCCCAGCAGCCTTCGCGCAACAGTGAAAAAGCGGTCAGCGATGAAGATGCGGCTTTCATACAAAGTCTTGTTATTCACAAAGATGATGACGTCATTGCTCTTAACAAGCCATCGGGACTAGCTGTGCAGGGCGGCAGTAAAACCCATCGCCATATTGATGGGATGTTGGACGCATTGCGGTTTGGCAAAACAGACCGCCCAAAACTCGTTCATCGTCTAGACCGCGACACCAGCGGTGTATTGTTGATTGCGCGCTCTGCTTCTTCGGCTGCGAAACTGACAGCGGCTTTTCGGCGCAAAGATGCGCGCAAAGTTTATTGGGGATTGACGGCGCAGGTACCGCGTCCGCAAAAGGGCATGATCGACTTGCCGCTCATGAAAGAACGCGCGCAGGCGGGGGAAGATTTCCGAGAGCGTGTCATTCCCGCTGACCGGCATCACCCGGACAGTAAAAAAGCAATCAGCTATTATGCAGTGGTGCAACAAGCAGCGGAAACGGCCGCATGGCTTGCGCTCATGCCTTTGACCGGACGCACCCATCAATTGCGCGTCCACTGCGCTGCCATTGGGACGCCTCTTGTCGGAGACTTGAAATATGGCGGTGACAAAGCGGCGCTATCCATTACGGGCGGGATGGATGCGGAAACGCCACGCCTTCACTTGCATGCGCGTTCGATCAATATCGCTCATCCTTCGGGAGGGCGTTTACACGTGCAAGCCGATCTGCCGTCACATATGGCAGAAAGCTGGGCTTTTCTTGAATGGGATACATCCGATGATGGCGATCCTTTTGCAGAGCTTGAGCTTTAACCCTTTGAAATCCTTATATTAACCCTAAATCACAGATCGGCTTTCCCCTCTTGGCGCAACAGGTTATGCTACGTCCGTGTTGTCGTTGAGTTGGGGGAAGTTGGGGTGCTGGTGCGTGTGCTAGCCTCTTATCGGAGAGATGCACTCTTCAAGCTTAGATAAGGCAAAATTGCTGCGCTCCGATGATCGGAGGGGGCGCTCTCAGCGTGGCGGTATGAGCATTGCGCAATCGGACCGCGTGCATGGCACGAAAACTGACCCTCTCTCACATATGAAAACTCAAGACATTTATGGGCCGGTAAAACCAGCCACGTCGCCTGCGCTTGGGAACGCAAAGCACGATGAAGATGATCGCCCTATCTTTGTGAAAACAAGTAAAGATAAAAGTGAGGGCAAAAAAACCAAACGCCCAAAAGGATCAAAACGAAAATCCAAAAAATCGGGCACGATTATTGTGCCAAAAAAACGGAGGATGAAACCGAAAGGGAAACCAAAACCTCCGGGGGGCTTTTTCTATACCGTTAAGCGCACACTGACGTTTATCGCGTTCTTTATCCTCGGCATCATTGCGCTCTACATCTTTGTCGGCTTACAGAATCTTGATCACTTTGGCCGCGATATTGAGCGTTTTGCGAAAAATAAGCTCAATTTGGATATGCAAATTGCAGGCTCTGTTGATCTTCTGATGCCCATGACGCATCCAGGGTTTTTTATCGAAGACGTTAGCCTGCGTATAGGTGAGGGCGGCGATGAACGCCTCAGCTATGTGCGGCGCTTCGAGATGCGTCTCAATATCGCAAGTCTGTTTGAACAAAAAGAGCGGCTCGATCTGATTCAATTGCGCTTTGTCGGTGCCGATATTGGATTTGATATGCGCAATGCCCGGTCAGAGGATCTTGAGAGTCTCATGTCGCTGACGACAGATCTGTTAGATGCAATGCCGGAATGGCTTGGCAGCGTGACCATGAAAGATCTTGTGTTTGAGCGGTCACGTGTTCACGTCTTGCGGTCCGATGGAACGACTGCTGTGACGATCCCCGTGCAACAAGCACAATTCTGGTCCGAAGACGATCAAGTGCGTCTCAGCATTTCAGGCCAGTCTGGTATTGAATCCTACCGTGTCGGCGGGTCAGTGAAAGGTGTCGAAACACTGCAAAGTGGAGGGCTGGCGGCTCTCGATATTACGGGCGATATTGGCAGCACTTATTTAATTGCATCTGGTGAGTTTTCATTGGCAGAGGCAACAACCAGCGCCTTGCAGCTCCAAGTGCTTGGCTCTGAGTTTACAGGACCGTTTGGCTTGATGGGATTTGACGCCATTGATGAAGCGCCGTTTGCCCTGTCATTGGATTTAGAAGGGCAAATTTGGGGAGAGATGCAAGGACAGCTCTCAGGTTACGTGGGCGAGAGTTCTGCCTTGGGGCAGATCATCCTCAATAATACAGATCAAACGAATATCGATGTGACGCTCAGCGCCGATTATCTTGACCTCGCATCCCTTGCGCCAATGCTTTCAGGCATGGAGCAGACGGCACGTGATGAGAGCGGCGAGCGAACAGATAACGCACCGCCGCAAAAGACTGTTCCTCCTCTTCTCTTAGGCGCGCTGTCCTTTGATATACGGGAGGTGCGGGCGGGTGATGTCAATCTTGGACCGCTTGAATGGCAATATCAATTTACCCAGCAGGGCGGCTCCATGACTTTGATGCAGGGCGGGGAAGGGTTTGGTTTTGCGGTGGTGTCGGCGACGCAAAGAGATCAAGACCCGTGGGGTATGACCGCGAGTGTGAGTAATTTTAATATTGGTGCGGTGATCTCAAGCCTCATGCCGGACCGGGTGATGGACGGCACTGTACACTTAGCCGCTGATCTGGAATTTGCACAAAATGACGAGATGGCGGGTTTTCCGATTGCGCGGGGTGGCTACCAAATGGTGCTGTTCGCCGACAAGGTGGGCAATGACCTGGACGCCTTTTTCCCAGAAAGGATCATCAATCTGATGTATGATCAAAACGCATTGTCAAAAACGGAGGACAGTTTATGCGTTCTCAGTCGCGCCAGTATGGAGGAAGGGCGTTTACTCAGTCATGCGTTTTATCTTGAGACAAACGACGTCATGACGTCAGGATCTGGTTATTTTGATTTTATTGGCGATGATGTGAAGTTTGTTTTGCGGCCGCGCCCCAAAGACCCGCGTCTTCTTGCATCTGCAGCGGATATTGAAATAGGCGGACGGCTCTCGCAGCCGCGCATCAAACGCAATGATCGCAAAATTGCGCGCGGGCTCTCAAGTGCGCTCAGTGTGAAAACGGAAGTAGAAGATTCCATCGCCTTACCTTATCTTAGCGTTGACCGGACAGGACACGAGTCTTGTTTGATTGGATTGCTAGAGGACAATACGGGTGAGTGAGACTCTCAAGGATCGTTTTTACACAGCAGTGGCTATCGAAGAGAACGCTTTAGGGTATGCCATCACTTTAGATGGCCGGTCACCAAAAAGCCCTGGTGGAAAAGCACTGACTATCCCAACACGTGTCTTGGCGCAGCACATTGGCCAAGAATGGGATGCGCAAGATCCAAAGATCGATCTGAACACCATGCCTCTTACGCGGTTGGTATTCTCGGCTTTGGATCAAGTCGCAAACCACCGCGATCATGTGGTGGGCGAAGTTTCAGCGTATGCGGCGACGGATCTTTTGTGTTACCGGGCCGACGGTCCGCGCGAACTGATCGCAAAGCAACAAGATGTGTGGGACCCCATTTGCGCATGGTGTGCAGAGACGTTCGATGCACCGCTTGTCTGTGTCAGCGGAATCATGGCCGCTGAGCAACCACAGGTCTCCCTCGCTAATCTTCGGCAAGCGATCACTGAAAAAGATGACTTTACTCTGGCAGCCCTTCATATGGCGACCAAAATGACAGGATCTCTTGTTTTGGCCCTTGCTGTGGCGCATGGCTATCTGACAAAAGACGCCGCCTGGGCGGCCAGCCGCTTAGATGAAGACTGGCAGGCCGAAAAATGGGGTCAGGACGAAGAAGCCAACATTCTGGCGGCGCAGAAACAGGCGGATTTCTTTGCGGCCGCAATTTTCCTCGATAGTTTGCGCTAAGTTACTGAAATAAAAAAAGAACTTCTAGATTCATCGTGGTGAATAAATACTCCAGTGATGCTTGAGCCGCGCATCCCCTCTGCTACAATTTTGCCAAGAAGTGAGGTCATTTTTAAATCATGTTGGAATGGGCAAACGAGCATTGGCTTTGGATGTTCGCTGGGCTATGGCTGCTTGGCGCATGGGCCCTCAGTGCGCCGTTTCCGAAACATAAATCTGAGCGGTTATCGCCTTTACTCCCAAACTTTATGCGTATTCATGGGCAATATGAACGCATTCGGTACCGCGTTATTGAAAAGACCCTTTCCGGTAAAGCCGATGCGCGGTCCATCTATGTCCGGTCCGAGTTTTTTCTTCTCTATAGCGCCAGCTTTAAGCCAGATAAGGTGTTGAATGAGTGGTTTACATCTGCACGGTGGCGTGATCAACGTCGCGCGTATCGGAACTATCGCCAACAGACGCTGATGCACTCTCTCAAAGCTCTCAATCGCGGGCGGTTGTACCAAGTCTATGAAGATCGCAAGGCGCCGCCAGAAAGGCCTTTGGCTTTAAGTTATCCGCAATTGCCAGATCAATTTACCGTCTTTGTGGTGAGGGGGATTTCTGCTTCGCAACAAGGAGCCAATGTTCCACCTGGTTTTTATCGTTGTAAGGTGGTCGCGTGGCGGGCCGAGGATTCTTATGCAGAGTCCATTGAGATGTGCGATATGGAAGAGAACATCGTCCATAGCGATCAAGCAACTTTGCTCAATGCCATCCGCCATCGCAAGGCGGCGGTGGAATCGGTGCTTTATCTCAACATGCCGATTTTTATCTTTACGGGGAAGCTCCGCAAACTTCCTCGCTTGAAGCGGGGGCAGCGCCTGGCTGGGAAGTTGGCCGTCCGCAGTGGGTCCGTCAGGGATTATGGTATTTTGGATCAGCGGCTTCTCAAGATCTTCGGGGGCGTGAATCCAGCCAATTTGATCCGCCTCTCGTGGTTTTACCACCCCAATCATGGGATCAAGCCAGATGAGCCCAAATATCAACGCTTGATCAAGCGCGCAGATGATCTTGGGGCGTACACCCCTGGTCAATGAAATCACCCTACGGCTATTGGCAGTTTGAGATCCCGTCAACGGAGCCTGGCCTATCGTTGGAAAAGCCTCCATTTCGCCATTGGCAGGGCGGATTCTTTAGGGTATTCAATGCCTCACATTACAAATTGTCATATGGGCGTCATGATCATTTTGGCGCAGAATCCATAGAATTATGAGGGAATTGAACCCGATGAAGGACAAGCTTCATCTGCTTGAGGAAAAGCGCGAGCAGGCCCGTTTGGGCGGTGGTCAAGCGCGTATCGACGCGCAGCATGGGCGAGGGAAATTAACGGCGCGGGAGCGGATTGAGCTCTTGCTGGACGATGGCTCCTTCGAAGAATACGACATGTTCGTCGAACACCGGATTAACGAATTCGGCATGGACAAGCAAAAGATCCCAGGCGATGGCGTTGTCACCGGGTG
>JANQLI010000343.1 GCA_028280675.1 Alphaproteobacteria bacterium | reverse complement strand
GGCTTGCACGCACGCGCCGCACGAGACGCATTCGCTGTCAAAGAACGCTTCTTGCACGCCCGGCGACACCCGGCTTTCAAAGCCGCGGCCTGCAATGGTCAGTGCAAAGGTGCCTTGCACTTCATCGCACGCCCGGACGCAGCGTGAGCAGACAATGCATTTGCTGGGATCGTATTGGAAATAGGGGTTGCTGGTGTCTTTGCCGAGGGCGAGGTGATTATCCCCGTCATAGCCATAACGCACGTCACGCAAGCCAACCACACCGGCCATATCTTGCAATTCGCAATCGCCATTCGAGGCGCAGGTCAAACAATCAAGCGGATGATCCGAGATATAAAGCTCCATCACACCGCGGCGCAATTTCGCAAGGCGGTCTGTTTCCGTGCGCACAGTCATGCCGTCCGTCACAGGTGTCGTGCACGAGGAGGGGGTGCCTTTCACGCCGTCGATTTCCACAAGACATAAGCGGCACGAGCCAAAACTTTTCACGCTATCCGTGGCGCAGAGTTTTGGAATATTGATGCCGGCTTCGCTTGCCGCACGCATAATGGATGTGCCTGCAGGCACAGTCACGTCATGCCCATCAATGGTCAGGGTCACATCCGTTTCAGATTGTATCGCCGGTGTGCCGAAATCTTTTTCCCGAAGGACGCTCATGCCTTTGCCTCAAAATCTTCTGGGAAGTGATCCAATGCGCTTTCCACAGGGTTCGGTGTTAACCCGCCCATGGCGCATAGGGAGCCATCCCGTAAAGTGTCGCATAAATCGCGCAACAATGCCATGTTTTGCGCGGGATTAATCCCAGTCCGTATGCGGTCAATGACCTCCACACCGCGTGTCGAGCCAATACGGCATGGCGTGCATTTCCCGCATGATTCAATAGCGCAAAATGCCATCGCAAAGCGCGCCTGTGCGCCCATATCCACGCTGTCATCGAACACAACCACCCCGCCATGGCCCAGCATGCCGCCAGCGTCGTCAAACGCTTCGTAATCAAGCGGCGTGTCGAGCAGGCTGTCGGGGAAATAAGACCCTAGCGGCCCGCCCACTTGCACTGCGCGAAGGGGGCGTCCTGTTGCTGTGCCTTGTCCGAAGTCATCGATCAGTTCACGGAGGGTCAGGCCGAAAGCTTTTTCCACAAGTCCGCCGCGTTTGATATTGCCGCCCAATTGAAAGGCGAGGGTGCCGCGCGACCGTCCCATGCCGAAGTCTTTATAAAAGCCCGCGCCTTTTGCGAGAATGATTGGCACGCTGGCCAGCGTCACCACATTATTCACAATGGTGGGTTTGCCAAACAGGCCGTTAATCGCGGGCAGTGGGGGTTTTGCCCGTACCTGCCCGCGTTTTCCCTCAAGGCTTTCAAGCAACGATGTTTCTTCGCCGCAAATATACGCCCCTGCGCCGATGCGCAGTGTGATGTCGAAAGTGTGCGCTGAATTTTGGATAGTCTTACCTAGCCACCCCGCCGCGCGCGCTTTCGCAATCGCTTCAGTCAAAATGTCTTTGGTCACCGGATATTCGGAGCGCAAATAAATGTATCCATGATCCGCACCGACGGCGAGGCCCGCAATGATCATTCCTTCGATCAGGCAATAAGGATCGCTCTCCATCAGGATGCGGTCTGAGAATGTGCCGCTATCGCCTTCATCGGCATTGCAGACGATATATTTTTGATCGGCGTCGGTGTTGCGCGTGGTGTTCCACTTTATGCCGGTGGGGAACCCTGCGCCGCCGCGTCCGCGCAGGCCGGACTCGGTGACGGTCTCAACAATGGCTTGCGGGGTTTTCTTGAGAGCCGCTTTCAGTCCGTCAAACCCGCCTTCGGCCTCATAATCTTCAAGCGATAAGGGATCAATTACACCGCAACGGGCAAAGGTCAGCCGTTCTTGATTTTTGAGGTACGAAATGTCACTGGTCAGACCATGACACAATGCATGCTGACCCCCGTTTAAAAAGTCAGCTTTAAAAAGACTTGCAATGTCATCTTCCGTCACAGGGCCATACGCGACACGTCCTTGATCGGTCTCCACTTCGACCAACGGCTCAAGCCATGTCATTCCCCATGTGCCGTTGCGGATTATCTCGACCGTAACATTGGTCTTTTTTGCGTGCGCTGCGATGGCGGACGCAACGTCATCCGCCCCAACAGACAATGCGGAGGTGTCGCGTGGGACATAGATCCGCGTGGTCATGAGGATGCTCCCTTCTTCAGAGAGCTTACAATCTGATCAAAACGATCTCGGGTCACGCGGCCATACGTTTTATTGTCTATCATCATAGCCGGGCTGCACGCGCAATTGCCAAGACAGTAGACCGGTTCGACAGTGTAGGTTCCGCTGCTGTCGGTGTCATGCAACGTGGCGCCAAGTGTGCTTTCGGCATGCTCTGTCAGATCGCGGCTGCCCATGGCTTGGCAGGCTTCCGCTTGACAGATTTTGACAATGTGCTCCCCTGGCGGTTCTTGACGCAAATCATGATAAAAACTGATCACCCCATAGACATCTGCGCGCGACAGGTTAAAGGCGTCTGCGATGTGGGGGATTGCGTCCGCTGTGATGAAGCCGTAACGGGCATTATAAGCAATAAGTGCTTCAAGAAGGCCGCCCTGCATGTTGAGGAAAGGGTCAAGAAAGCGCGTGAGTTCTGCATCCGATGGTATGTTCTGGGACATGAATTTTCTTCATCAAACTAATAAAAATACTTATATAATAGGCGCTTAGCTTGTTTACGCTGAACAGCCATTCATTTTGTAAGGCTAGCCTAATTTCGCTATTGTGCACAGAGGATAACGTCCAAACACTGCACATCCTATCCATCTTTGGAGATTTTTCTTGCAGTGCGGCGGAATATTTATTCTGCTCTGCGCATTGAATCTTTGTTGGGAGATAAACTGATGAAAACACGTGCCGCCGTTGCCTTTGAAGCGGGCAAGCCTTTGGAGATCGCCGAAGTGGATTTAGACGGGCCGCGCAACGGAGAGGT
>JANQLI010000313.1 GCA_028280675.1 Alphaproteobacteria bacterium | reverse complement strand
GAACGCTTTCAAAGACACGGCCCAGCGCGCCATGCTCACAATTGATCGCGCAGGCTATCAGCATATGGCGGTGATACCGGATGACGTGCGCGCTGCATTGATCGCAGATTTGGACTAACGCATCATGACCGGCCGCCTTCATGATCGCATCCTTCTGATCACTGGCGCGGCCAAAGGCATTGGCGCGGCGGCGGCCAGAATGTGCGTTGCGGAAGGCGCGATCGTTTATCTTGCCGATATTGATGCGGCGGCGGGACAAACACTCGCGCAAAGCTTAGGCGAAAACGCACACTTTCTCTCACTCGACGTGACAGCGGCAGCCGATTGGGACGCGGCCTGCGCAGCAATTGCGGATCGGCATGGCAGGCTTGATGCGCTGGTGAATAACGCTGCGCATATGGTGATCGCAGATCTCGCGCAAACGGATCTCGAAAGCTGGCGCCATGTGCAAGCGGTGAATGTGGAAGGCGCGTTGTTAGGGTGTCAAACCTGCTTGCCGCTTCTCAAACACAGCGATCATGGGTCGATCGTCAACATGTCCTCGACAACAACACGGCTGGGCCTGCCGCCCATGCTGGCTTATACCGCCAGCAAAGCCGCGCTCCTCAGCCTGACCAAAACCCTTGCAGTGGATTTCCGGTATCAAGGCCTCACTATTCGCGTCAATGCAATCTTGCCCGGGCGCATCAACACGCCGATGCTGCAAATGACCGAACGCCTTATGTCCGGTGTGGATCTGGAAACCGATCCCAAGGTGGAAGAGTTGATGGCGGAGATGCATATCGGCCATCCCGAAGACATTGCCCGCGCCATTGTCTATCTCGCCTCCACTGAATCGGCGTATGTCAACGGCACAGAGTTTGTCGTCGATAATGCCACCACACTCGGCTAGCGTACCACAAACAAAAAGGGCGGCCCAAAGACCGCCCTTTTATGAGTGTGTATGCCATCAACTTAGAAGTTGAACTTCGCTGTCAACATCCATGACCGCGGAGGCAGAATGGTCCGGATTTCTGGAAGCCCTCCCAGGCCAGAAACAAAATCATCCTCATCGGTCAGGTTACGACCAGACAGCCGCACTTCCCATTTATCATCCTGATCGCCCAAAGCAATATAGGCGTTTGTGCGATTGTAACTTGGAACATGTACAGCGTTATCAATTGCGGCGAAATAACTATCGGAATATTCGTGATCTGCGCCGAATTTCACAGCCAAGTTATTGTTCCCCATTGGGCGCTCGTAATTGAAGCCAATACGCGCTGTGGTTTCTGGTAACGCTGGAAGCTTGATATCAGAAGCTAACAACGTGCTGTCAATGTCATCATCCGCATAACCTGCCGTCAGGAAAATATCCAGCCCGTCAACAGGCTCAGCAACCACCTCAAGTTCAACACCTGTGACATCCACATCACCCACATTTAACTGCGGGAAGCCAAAGTTCAGAGGAACTGTTGCTTGCAGATCTTCATACTGCGCAAAGAAGACATTACCATTGATACGCAAACGGTTATCTAAGAAGTCACCTTTCATACCAACTTCATACGAAATAACATTCATTGGATCATAGAACAAACGAGCGTTTGTGCTATTGCCGAATGTCAGTGTTTGGAAGCCACCTGCTTGGAATCCAGAAGACGCTGTTGCATAAAGAAGAATGTCGTCATTGAGCTGGAAGTCTACGCCGATTTTTGGTGTAACGGATACAAATGATTCATCCAAAGTAAAATCATCTGGAGACGCAGAGATAACAGCATACTCGAACTCTTTGTCATCCTCTGTCCAACGAATACCAGCGGTTACAGAAAGACGGTCTGTGACGGCATATGTTCCTTCCGCGAAAAGAGCAATACTTGTCGTATCCGAAGCGGTATTTTCTACAAAAGGCCCGCCAGCGATTATTGGCCAATCTGAAACACCATAACTTTGACTACCTTCCTCTTTCATAAAGAAGAGGCCAATGATCCAGTCCAAAGATTCACCCGAACCAAGGAGTTGAACCTCTTGCGTGAATTGGTCCATCTGCGCATCAGAATCCACAAGAATAAATCCGGCTCCTGACAAATCCATCGCAAATGAATCTTCGATATCTTGGTAGGATGTGATGGAACGCAAGGTGACACTATCACTGATATTGAGGGATGCGTCCGCAGAGAATCCCCACACATCGGTATCAGAATCATTCAAAGAGTCTGATGGTGTGAGATTTGTATAAAAGTCCACAAGAGGCATCTGTGTGGCCGTGCTATACGGAATGGCATTATAACCATCACTTTCCGAACTCTCAACAAAAGCGCTGACTGTAATGTCGATGTCATCATCACCGTAATAATGCAGCTTAGCGCGCGCGGCATAGTTTTCATAAGCGCCGCGGTCACCCAATGTTGGATTATCGATGTAACCGTCATTCCGTTCGCCATACTGAACCGCTAACGATCCAGCCAGCGCACCTTCTTTAATCGGCGCGCCCACAGACCCGCCAACTTCGAATGTTTCCCAGCTTCCATAACCAACCTTGGCGCTTGCCCAAGACTCATCACCAGGTGTTCGCGATACAACATTGATAGCGCCTGCGAGCGTGTTCCGGCCGTAGAGCGTACCTTGCGGCCCACGCAACACCTCGATGCGCTCGACATCAAGATATTCCAGGTTGGCGGCGGACATACGCCCGCGATAGACACCATCGGTGTATATGCCGACAGGCGATTCGGACGTGTTCAGACCAGGAATCTGCACATTCGCGCCGCGCATCGACAATTGAATCGCAGATGTTCCACCGGTGACTTGTGTTGTTTTCAAATTCGGCACTGCGGCGCCAAGATCAATGGCCGAATCAATCCCAAGATTTTCCATTGTGTCTGGCGAAAACGCAGACACCGCAATCGGCACCGTTTGAATGCCCTCTTCCCGGCGCTCCGCCGAGACAACCATTTCTGTGATCGCCGCTTGGGCCACGACGGGCGCAAGAAGCGCGGCAGCCGAAACGGCCCCGTATAATGCTTTTTTCATAGATCTTTCCCCTTTGTTTTCTGATGCCCGCATCATCATACAAGCATCTGTAGAATCTATATTTATAACTGACGCACAGAGGCCGCTTCTGCCTGCAGATATGTACTGTCCAACCTATGGTGCACCTTTGCCACGTATTTGGCTTAAATCTGTGGGAAATATGTAACACCTTGCGATGAAAGAGAAATTTTCACTTTTCAAGGCGGCCCATCGCGCTGACCGCTGTTGAGCCTTGAGAGATTTTGCAATCACGCCTCGCCCCTATCCATGCCAACAATAAAGCAAACACAACAGACACGGGGAGAGACGCCAATGTATATGGACATGATGCGATCAACGGCGATGAGCCGCCGGTCCGCTTTGATGGGGGGAGTCGGACTGGGGGCGGCTGGCATGATGGGGGCAGCCCCCGCTTTTGCAGGCGGCCATGCGCAAGGGGCGAACGTCCGTCCGCTCGATCTAATGGACCCGAAAGAAAACGTCTATGCGTTTGCAAAATTATGGTTTGGCCTCGGCGAACCTGTTTTTGGCGCTTATCATGGCGTGCAATATGCCCTGATCGGCAAAAACCGTCTGAAACCTGTGTTTGGCTATGTCGGCGGCGGGCATATGCAGGCGAAAATCCTCGACAATGGTCATGCCCGCATTCGCGGAAAAGAATTGGGATTGTTTACCGATCTTGCGACAGGCGACATTTTGGAAAGCTGGTATAATCCGTGGACGGAGGAAAATGTCAAACCGTTCAATTTCTTCAATGACAAAGTGCGCGGGGAGCTCGGCACCGAGATGCCGAAGTTCCAATTCGGCACCGAAGAGGACGAAGCCACTGTGATGAATGAAGCGGACACGTTGGGCGCCGATCCGAACGGCACGATCCCCTTCTTGCTGCCGTGGCAACGCTTTGGCGATCAATATATTCTTGCGTGGGATTACGCCCATGAATACACCAACCCAGTCACAGCCGCGAAATGGCCGAAAGCCAATACCGATCCTCGCATTAATCCGTCGGAACATTTTGTCTTCTATACACCGCAAAACATCATGGATGACCGCGATGCACCCTCAGCCCCCTTCCATTCCGGCTTCTTCCGGCAAGGGCCATGGTGGCCGTGGATGCTGATGGGCGGGTCTGGTGTGGATGGCGTGCTGATCGGCCGCATGCATTCCTATAAAATCACCGGCACGCTTGAAGATTATCCCAAGAAAGTGCTCGACTACGCCGAGAAACACTATCCTGCATATTTCGACCCGGCCGATGATTGGGAGGACGGCTTCCCCATTGGCACGTGGGAAGCCTATGCCAGAGACATGCCGCCGGAAGTGGGTACAGAGTAACGTAACAAGACTGCGGCACCGCAATTGACTCGAAAATTACACTTTTGTACCCTTGCCTTACCAAGCGGGGTACAGGGGGGAGGCCCTTATGAGAAGCATATTTTTTATACTCACTCTCGCGATCGGGTATGTTCTTGGCTTGCTCTATCCATCGCCCACCGTGAAAGAGTACGCACTATCGCTACTCGATCAGAGCGGTCTGGAATTGGCAGGACCAGAGGATATAGCCCCCTCAAGAGAGCAAGAACACACTGAAAAGGATAGGGTGGAAGAGGTCGCTGCAACAGAACCCGAGAAACGTTTTGAAATGGAGTCTCCCGAAGCAAAGAATCCAATCTTAGTGGTCTCCGAAAGCAATCAAGACGCGCCAATGATAGAAACACCGGCTCCAGATTATAGTGCGCTTTCGTCTACACAATTTTATTGCGAAACAGGGAGCACTGTAGAATTAAATGTACCAGGCAATCCTGATGAAGGTTATGGATTGGTTTACAAAACAGTATTCACTCTTGGTCTGCCGAGCATCGCCGATCTTACGAATGCAAATATTCCACTTGATGTGGAAGTTAGAATTCGCGGCGAAAACTGGCGTGAAGATTCCGTTCTTAATAAGTCTTACGGCACGCTTGAAAACTTCCATAGGGTCAGCTCTGAACAATGGACCATTGATGAGGAAAACGAAGTCCAAGTTCACCATGCACAGCAACACCTTGTGAGAGAAGGTATTGATATTGCGCAAGTGATGTTCGTAGCGCCAGACGGTTCTGTGATTGCACTCAACAAAGACATTAAGATAGGTTGCACTGATACAGAATACTTTTTGTATCGCAGCCTATCGCGCTGACCGCTGTTGAGCCTTGAGAGATTTTGCAATCACGCCTCGCCCCTATCCATGCCAACAATTTGAAGATCGTCAGTTCATATATATATTGATCAGCTAAGAGATATTGAAACGATCGATCTTCAATAAATATTTTTGGCCCCGTAGCTCAGTCGGATAGAGCGGCAGATTCCTAAATGCGCTGCGCCAGGTTGAGCCAAGTCATTCCAAGTAAAATAATGGTTCGCGACCAACGCCTTACTCGACATCATATGTCAAGTAGCGTCGCTCAACGTTGATTGGCGGCGACGAACTTTCGGTACTCAAATCAGTATTTGGAGACTTGGCATGGCTGTATTGAATCTAACAGAAGCAAAAATAAGGACCCTTCCATTGGGCTCCGGAATTTGGCGGGATGATCAGGTGAAAGGTTTCATGGTCATTTGCCATAAGACAGCAAAGACGTATGCCGTACAGGGCGATGTCCGGAGGAATGGCCGGCACATACGAACGGTCAGAATGAAAATCGATCGGGTGGATCGCATTGGTTTGCGCGATGCGCGCCGCCAAGCACGTGAGCTGATGTCAACAATTCAATCTGGTGTCGATCCTGCAGCCCAGAAGGAAGAAACCGGCATTACTGTGAAGGAAGCCCTTGAGGTTCATTTGTCGGAAAGAGAGCTCAGAGCGACCACAATTCACGGCTACAAAACTCACGTCGAAAAATACTTGAAAAAGTTCAAGAACAGAGCAATTGCAGACATCACCCGGCAGGATGTTAGAGATCTATCCAGCACTCTTCGATCAAGGCATGGGCAAACTACAGCCTCGGGTGTCCTTCGAACTCTCAGAGCATTGATCAACACGGCCATGCGTCTAGATGAATCCATTACTTCAAGCCCAATGGTTGCCGTTCGCATTCCCGCACCGAAACCGCGGCAGGTAGCTGAGCTTGACTTAACTTGGTGGTGGCAAAAGACGGAAACTTTGACTCCGGTAAGACGCGACCTTCATCGGACTATGTTGCTAACGGGTGCTAGAAAGACATCGCTTCTTACACTTCAGAGATCTGATATCGATATTGAGAATCGGGTCATTAGATTCCGGCACATGAAAACCTATGGAGAGCTTCTTTATCCGATGGGAAACTTTCTCGCTGCAATGTTAGAGAACCGTCTGCATGATGATCTACCTGTAAGAAGTTGTTGGCTCTGGCCCTCAAGGAGAGGTCAGCTGAAGCGCGTTTCCGAACCAAAGGAGCCGAAAAAGAATTTGCCTAGCCCTCACGCTTACAGACACATCAATAGGACATTGGCGATAGCGGCTGGCGTACCTTATGCGGAAAGCGCTTTGCTCTTAGGGCAACGCCTGCCGGGAGCAAGCGGGGGATATGTCCACCCAGAACATTTGGTTGAACAATTGCGCCCACATGCTCAAGCCATAGAGGACTTGGTGCTCTCGAAGAGATTAACCATAAAACAAACTTTTTAAACTGATGGGTTGCAATGAGTCGATGTATGGCGATAAATATGTACTAGCCGTTGACAAACGGTCAGGGCTATAAGCCCAAGAGGACCCGACCGATAGACACAATCGCGAAGTTACTCCTTAGACAGATCAGACAGTAAAGCGCAGTGTCCGCATGTCTAATCGCTCAATGAGCGATGTAGTTTAAGGAGTCACTTATGAGTGATTATAAGAGTCGCATGGCTAATGCCATGTTGGGTTCGACTGCTATCGCAGTTACGGACCAATCCATTTCCCCTTGGTTTAATACAAAAGAAGCCGCCATCCATCTCGGATGTACCGAAGGTACTCTAAAGTCTTGGCGAAGCCGGGGACAAGGCCCAAGGTACTATACACTAAGCCAAAGGTTGGTGCGCTATCATGCGTCCGATCTGGATGCCTTTGTTACTGGGGAGGCATCGTCATGAGTGGTAAGTTCAAAAAAGAGGGGCGCGCCAGAAATAAATCCGACGCGCCTGGTGACAAGTCCGTTAGTGGATATGAAACCGAACCAACCAAAACCGGTTTCCAAGAAGATTGTGCCACCAGCAACAACGCAGATAAACCAGCGTTTGTTTCGCGGTCAACACTTGACCATGCTTTATCTGTTGCGGCGCTCGGATACAAAATTTTTCCTGCAAAGCTCGACAAGACGCCATTTGTCCGCGATTGGGAAAACGCGGCCACGCAAGACGAGGCTCAGATTCGGAAATGGTGGCGTAAGTGGCCGGATGCAAACATTGCCGCTGCCGTTGGTGCCAGTGGCATCTGTGTCATAGACGTAGATGTAAAGAACGGCAAAGACGGCATAAACAGCTTTCAAGAGTTGGTTGCCAGAGTCAAAGTTCCGAAAACGCGCACGGTACGCACACCTTCTGGCGGTGGCCACATTCATCTTTCAGGACGGACAGCAAGTAGCATTGAGCAACTTGGCTCAGGCATTGATATCAAGTCTGTTGGTGGATACGTACTCATGCCGGGATCATCTACGGCGGAAGGCGAATATACTTGGAAAGAACAGGGCGCCTTGCAACCAGTTCCAGCTGAACTGATAAGCAAAATTGGCGCGCCAAAATCAAAACCTGACACGCTCATCACCGAACCTGAAGCAGGTTGGGACAACTGTGCGGACGTCAAATGGGCCGTCTCGTACCTTTCAAGTGAAGCGGAACCTGCATTGGAAGGTTTTTCAGGCGATAATACAACTTTTCAGACCGCATGCAGTCTACGTGATCATGGATTGTCTGAAGATACGGCCTTCGAACTTATGCTCGAACACTACAACCCGCGATGTGAACCTCCATGGAATCATGACGATTTGAAGATGAAAGTCTCGAACGCATACACCTACGCAAATGGTATCGCAGGTGCAAAAAGTATTGCTCAAGATTTCGATGATGATTTTCCTGTAGAATGGTTTTCGACAAACATGTTGGAGAAAGGTAGAGACGGCAAACCGCGAAATGGTTTTGCAAACTGCCTTGAAGCTCTCAAATATGTACAGCTTGATATTACCTACGATGTGTTGGCTTGCCGTTCCGTCGTGAGAGCGGAGAAGCTGCCATGGAAAACAGCTGTTGGCAGAGAGATCAATGAGAAACTAGTTCGCATCATCCGTCACTTTCTATTGGAATATTTCGGGATCGAGTTTTCGAAAGAAAATGTCTTTGAAGCGTGTGAAACCCTTGCACAACAGAACCATTTCAATCCCGTTGAAGAGTATCTCAAATCTTTGAGATGGGACGGCGTTGAACGTTTGGACAGTTGGCTTGAAGTTTATCTAGGCGCCGAAGGCGATCGAGAATATCTCGCCGCGATAGGTAGTTTGGTTCTGATTGCCGCTGTTAGGCGTACTCGGAAGCCGGGTTGTAAATTTGACAACGTGATGATCCTCGAAGGAAAGCAAGGTTCTGGCAAATCGACTGCGCTTTCCATACTCGGTGGCGATTGGTACTCTGATGCTGAACTCGGGCGAGTGGATAACAAAGATGCGCCAATGATTCTGCAAAACACTTGGCTTCATGAACTCGGTGAGCTAGTTACATTGTCGAAATCTGAGTCAGAATCTATAAAGGCGTTTATTTCGCGCAGTGAAGACCGGTATCGAGCTCCTTATGACCGGTCGACTACGACGCATCCACGCCGTTGCATTTTCATTGGTACTACCAATTCAAACGCTTATCTCAGAGACTCAACTGGAAACCGGCGTTACTGGCCGGTCAAAACCAACAAGATTGATCTCGATAGATTAGAGCGTGATCGAGATCAGCTGTGGGCTGAAGCGGCCGCAAAAGAAAAATCACAAGCCTCGCTTAGTTTACCTGAACACCTTTGGCAGATAGCGGGTGCCGAACAAGACACTAGGCGCGTTGAACATCCGTGGTTTGATCTTCTCAAACATTGGCTCGACTCTCACGACCTGGATCGTGTGCTCACACAAACACTTTTGAAAGACTGCCTTAGGCTTGAGGCTGGCCGCTCAAATCAACATCATGGCCGAACACTGCGTGAAGTCATGGTGCAACTCGGTTGGGATTACAAAAAAGGCATTCGTATCAATTCAAGAACGGGCGCCGGCTACATAAAAAAATCTGCATCGAATGTTGAACCAGATAAGAACAATTGAGCTTTAATTCAACGCTTAAGCCAATGAAGCAATTAGCTTGTTTAGTTGTTGAAGTAAGTTGAACTAAAAGCCAAAGTTAATATCTGTATTTTTGGATATGAGATGAATCACAGCTGAATGGCGGCTATCAAGGCTTAGTCAAACAAGTTCAACAACTGCCCGTGTCGGTTAGTCCCTACGCGCGCGACGCGCGCGCGTAGGGTTACAAATCCCCTCTTCAGCTATAATTCGAAAATGCTGGTTTCACAATGCGCTAACACGCGACAGGCTTCCGATATAAATCAGATGGGAGCGACGGGCATGACAGAAGCCAATACCGAGTTACTTCGGAAGAAAATCAGTTCGATGCAAGAAGAGCTCGATAAGTTGCAGTCTTCTCATGCAAGAAGTCAGGCTCTTACCCCATCGGCAATTCTTGAGGCTGAGTTTGGTGGAAGAAATGGCAAGAACTCGCTGTCAACGTTGAAGGCGGACAGAAAGCTCAAAGAGGAGAGAATTGAAGATTTAATTATCGCGATCAGGGAAGCCGAGAATCGTCTTTCGGCGGCAGAAGAGAACAAGCTGCTGCTCAAGCGTACCGAAGCAGCCCACAGAGCTTCAAAACTGCGTTTAGAACGTATTCAGAGTGCGGCAGAGGTCGACCAAATCTTGGGCGATCTGGAATGGGCACTAGTTTCATATCTAAAGTTGGGTGAAGAGCTGACAGCTCAGCTGAGGCTCGCTGGAATGGACCGCGTGGGAGAGGTCTCGCGAAGACTTACCGTGCGATCACTCCAATATCTGAGATGGGCGTCATGGCATAAGGCACCGAGCGCTAGCGGTGCTCTCGAAGTCCCATTTGCTAGGGCTGATCGGCGTCAGAATCTGGAGGACTTTGAAAAGTCACTGATCGAGGACCCTCTTGATCAAATCAATAGGAAGGACGACAAACAATGAGCGCATCAAGCGAACGACAATCGATCGAGAAGCTTATGGACCAAAGTGTAGCCTTGAGAAAGAGAAACGGTGAAACCTATGAAGCGGCATACGCAAGGCTTCTGAATGAAGACAAGGCGATGCAAGAAGTCTACAAGCTATATCTGGATGCCAAGCACCGTAACGCTGGCAGCGGATAACAAAAGTCCATTGAGAGCTCTCACTCCCGAGCTCAATACAAAAGCATCCAAAAACGGTACTAGACACGGTATTCTTATATTGAAGTCAGATCTAAGGTATTGATCCCTATGTCTTCTCTATTCCTAGGCCCAATGATCCTCAATCTGGCTGCGAGTTTCGCAGGTTCGCAGACCTAAAGAACACAAAAGCCAAATGGCTATCTTTCGCATGCATTGAGAATGGCAGGATTCAAGGCATTGAAGCCATGCCTATTTGTAGTGATCTTGCCGAGCAGCAATTGCGTGATCTTTTCATCTTCGAAGAGTGCAAAGAACGGGACACGCCCGACATATCCTCCAAATCGATTCTTACTGTTGACGGTACCACACACGCGCCAGCCGAAAGCTTGCTCTGTCCCCCAAAGGCTTGATGCCTTGGTGTAGCCTTCACGCGGTTCAGAGATTTCAAAGATCCCGGAGGTCGGGTCAATGAGGCGTTGAGAGATCTCCGCCTTGACCATTTCTTGGTAATTCTCCGGCGGAGGAGGCCCATAATCCGCATTTGCTAGCACTTCAGCAGGGATATCTGTTGCGCAGCCAGCCAAGGCAAGCGCGACCAACAAAACTCTAACATTCTCTCTAAACACTTCCTTCTCCTTCACTTAAGAGCTCATAGTGCGCATATCGAGCATATGCACTCCCTCACATTCGAAAAGTGTATCGAGAAAGTATTGAAAAAGAATTATCCTATTTTGGGATAATCCCGATATGGGATTAATTATCTACGCGCTTTGATTCGAAGGGAAGCGCGTGACAGGCTCGATTCATACAGAAGAATACCAAGACCTAATCGGCCTTTTGATTGAGGCGCGAATTGACGCTGGCCTCACGCAGCAGGAACTCGCTGATTCGCTGGGCAAGCCGCAATCTTATATCGCTAAAGTCGAAGGGTGCGAGAGGCGCCTGGATATCATCGAGTTTCTGCATATAGCAAAAGCGATCGGGGCGAACCCGATCCCAGTTATTAAAGAGGTATCGAGTAGGATTTAATCCATGTAAATTCGCAAACTTTATCTATACTCTTAAAGGTTCAACAACTTGACCCCATTTGAGAAGAAATATCACTCATTCCCAACAGTCGAATATTATGCCTAATCTCATAACGCAAATGTCGCCAGAAACATGGCAAGAGTTGGAAGAGATCGTAAGGGATATTCTATCAGAATGCGGTATGGTCGCTAATAGGAATGTCCACATTGCTCTTCCCAGAGGGGCCGTAGATGTAGATGTATTGGCTGAGGAAGAAGTTGATGGCGTCATTACGCGTACAATATGTGAATGCAAGAACTGGAGTTCTAATATCCCAAAGGAGGTTATTCATAGCTTCAGAACTGTTATGCAGGAAACCGGGGCGCACCGCGGATATGTCATATCAAAGGTTGGATTTCAAACAGGAGCCGTAGAGGCCGCAACAGCGACAAACATCGAACTCCTGACATTTGACGATTTTCAAACAATCTATTTCGATAAATGGATACATGCACAATGCTGGGAACTAGAAAACAATATTGGTAGTGTTAATACCTACTATGAGCCATTTGGAATACCCGGTATCAAACTGCTCAATGATGATAAAGAAATCGAGAATTATATTGAAACTTGGAGGAGTTATGCTTTCTTAGGGCATATTCTTCCATTATTTGCGCCTTACCTAAGGCAATTTAAAAAGATTCCATTTCCTGATTTACCATTGGATGTGGCAAATGTTGAAACTCAAGGAATGGTTATTCCGGATGAAATCAAGACTGCAGATTCATACCGCACTCTTTTGAAATTACTAGCTGATCATGGAGAAGCAGGGCTTCGCGAGTTGCGCTCTTTGAATCCTATAACGCGTGACATTCCATTTGATGAAGTCGAGACTGATGATTGAAAAGTTGAGAATTGAAGATAATTACGGAATTTATGTTGTTGGCAGTTTATACTTAAGCAGCCCTTTTACGCTTTGTCACAACACTGCTTCTTATAAATGTAGCTGATCTTTGTTTTCGCTCTGATCGACGCAGATGTTTAAGTGCTGCCTCACCTAGTGCTTGCGCAAGGGGAATAGGTACAGCATTACCAACTTGTGCATATTGCTTGCTAATACTTTCACCTGCAAACTGAAACTCATCAGGAAAACCCTGTATCCTCGCTGCCTCACGCACAGAAATTGTCCGGTTTTGTGTTGGGTGAACATATGCTCCCCAGTGAGGGTCACATTTTGTCAATAACGTTGCAGATAAGCCTTTCCGAGACAGCCGGCCATAGCGTTTCGTATGATCTGAAGAGCGGGCACGCTTCATCCCTTCAGTTAATAGTCGTCGCGGTATATCGCGCCAGTTCCCGCCTTCAGGCACATACTTCATTCTTTCCAGCATAACCTCCGATAGATTCCGGCAGACATGATTGTAAAGTGCTGTAGCCCCCTTACGCGCATTTCGCTGATATTGTGTTGTCGGTCTTTTTGAGGGCATCTTTCTAACATGCTTTCCACCTCCATTTTCCAAGCGGGGTAAATCACCAATCGCCTGTTGAATTGTTACCAATTTCTTCCGAGAAGGGGTCTTCCTATCATGCTTGTTTATATATGCTCGATTCTCCTCTGAGGTATCGCGAGATATTCCATGGCTTGGTATGGGAAGTAATTCATTAGAATCACCAACTCGTGTTGCAACAATAAATGCGCGCCGACGAATTTGTGGTGCTCCAAACTGCTCAGCCGAAAGCAGTTTGACTGATACAGCATACCCAAGTCTAGAAAGCTTGGAGGCAATTACTCGCACAACACTACCATTATCGATAGTCAGAATTCCTGGCACATTTTCCATAATTAACGTCTTGGGTGCCAACTCCCTTACCAGCCTTAAGTAATCCTCAAATAATCGAGCTCTCGCATCATTTGCTGATCGTTGATGATTATTGTAACTGAACGACTGACACGGCGGGCCGCCAATAAGGCAATCTAACTCCCCTTTATTGATATTACATTCTGCTAATAGATCCTTTGCCTTGAGCTTAGCTATTGGTCCTAAAAAGAAAGTTGTTTCTGGAAAGTTCTGCCGGAAAGTAAGGGCTGCATCTTCATCAATGTCATTTGCAGCCAATATATTCCATCCAGCTTTTCTGAAACCGACCGCCAGCCCTCCAGCCCCTGAGAAAAGGTCGACACAAGACCGACCTCTACGCTTCTTCTCAGATCGTTTTTGCATTTCCATTACTAAATCTATTCCCGCCCGCTTATGGCAACCATTTGATTCAACTAGTTTTATGTACTTGTGAGCCCCGAATCGCAAAGATTTCCTTAACAAAATCCTAATCCTTTCCATGGGGTTTGCGAACGCAAAAAAGCAGCTTGACACCAAAAACGACTTGATTTATCTTGCTATGACTTGCTACAGCAAGCTTAGAAGGAGCTATTTCATGTCTGATGCGGCAACTATGAGTATGGAGCCCAAACCTCGGGTATATTTTGAGAAGATTGGGGATGTTGAATGGGAATTACACGAAGCTCGTCTGGATATTTATGATGAACTTAAGCTGTGGGACGAAAATCCGCGACTTCAGACAAAATTACCCGTTAGCGGGATTTCTTCTGAGGCCGATTTGGAGGCCGCTCTGCAAAACACTGGTGGCTATGAGAACTTACGCCGGTCGATTGATGATCTCGGCCAAATGGAGCCAATCTATGTTTGGAGGCCCAATGATCACGGTAAATATCTTGTACTAGAAGGGGCCACCCGCGTTAGCATCCTTCGCGAGCTGGACAGAAAACATCTCAAAGGGATAAAAGAAGGAAAGTATCGCTACGCTAAGGTGAAAATATTGCCTTCGCATTTTGGTGAGAAAGAGCGCGCCATATTGCTTGCTCGCATCCATGTTCGAGGGACCGGTGTTCGTGCGTGGGGACGGTATATTGAGGCCAAGTTCATCCATGAGACTGTTGTAGCCGACAATGGTCAACCTGCACTTATGAATGTAACGCAAATGGCCCAATACATGGAAAAATCTGTGTCTTGGGTGCAACGCCTACGCGATGCATATGAGTTTGGCAGCCGCTTCGTTGAACATGTTGACGATGACGAGGCGGAGCAGTTGGCAGCTCGACATTTCAGTACACTAGAAGAAATCAGCAAAGCTAAGCTAATTGGTTCGCAATTACGTGATTACAATAATGCAAAGCACGATGATCTTCGTACAGAAGTGTTCGATATGGTCAAAAATGAGGTCTTCAAGGAGTATCGAGACGCACGTTTTTTAAAGGACTTTCATGATGATCCTGATAAATGGGAGCAATTAAAATCCGGAGAAAAGCATATTGCAAGCCGGCTTGCCATGGAGGTGAAGTCTAATGCCAGTAGCGTAAAAGCAAAAATCGCCTCATTGGAGCAGCAAGTAAGAAGAACCATTGAACGCGGTGAAGTTGACTTTAATGATGATGATATTAATTCACTTCAACTAGCAATTACCCACATGCATGAACAAATTCATCCAGGTGTACGCCCCTTCCGTGTGGCGCTAAAAAGCATCACCCAATCCCTTAGTGAAGCCAGCATGGCCGATGTAAAGGCATTGGACAAAGATGAAATGACAGACTTCCAAGAAGCCCTCGAATACTTCAATGGCCTCGTTGAAAGGCATGGAGGAGTTTCTTAAATGACCTTCGAGTTGATGTCTCATCAGCAAGATGGGGTGGACTTTCTGACCAAAAGGTGTTCGGGCCTGCTCGCTTTTGAGCAAGGCCTTGGCAAAACTCTCGTGGCAATTGATGCGTTTAACAAGCTTCGAATGTCAGGGAAGACAGATAAATTGTTAGTTATCTGCCCAAACTCCTTGAAACGCAATTGGGTCTCAGAACTTTCCAAATTCGCACCAGGTCTAACCGTCTGCATTGCTGAAGGAAAACCACGTGAGCGGCGAAACACTTTCGCCCAATCCGATTCAACAGTGATTATTACCAGTTATGAAACAGCCCGCTCAGAAGTCACTGCTATTCTTGCATTATTGCAGCGTTCCGACACAACACTCGTTCTTGACGAATCCCATGCTACAAAAAATAAAAAATCACTTACCTCGATTGCGGCACGCCATTTTTCTCCGCACTGCAATTATCGTTGGCTCTTGTCTGGCACTCCAGTGACCAACTCTGCATCAGATCTATACACCCAGATCGACATTTTAACCCCCGAAGAACAATTGCTGGGATCTATGGAAGCATTCTTGGAAACTATTGAGCACGACCCCCAAGCTGAGTTTATACAACATACGTTCGATCGCCTGATTTTACGACGAACCAAAGAAGAATGCCTGGACCTTCCCACTAAGTCCTTTATCGATTTGCGAATAGATCTTCCAGATTGGCAAAGGAGTCTCTATGACGACATGAGAACGCAGATGGTTTGCGATATCAAAGCAATGTCTGGCGAACAATATCGTGCATTTGCCTCAACCGCACTAGCGCAACTTACTCGACTAATCCAATTAGCCAGCAATCCATCACTGATTTTCCCTGAACTAACAAATGTACCAGGTAAGTTTGAGGCCCTAGATGGAGTTGTGTCTGATATCGTCTCGGTTCCGTCTAGAAAGGTTATTATTTGGTCATCCTATGTTCGCTCTATCGAAATGCTCTTGGAACGATTAAAAAGGTTTGGCGCTGTGGCGATCTATGGCGGAACACCTGCAGATGAACGCCAGGATATTGCTGCAAGATTCCAAACCGACGAAAGCACACGGGTGTTAATCGCTAATCCCGCTGCAGCCGGAACAGGTTTCACGCTTACCGCAGCCAGTTATACTATCTATGAATCACTTTCTTGGCGATATGATCATTACGCGCAGAGCCAAGACAGAAACCATCGAATTGGCCAAACGAACCCCGTAACATATATGCGCATGCTTGCAGTCGATACGATCGAGGAAGTGATAGTTCAAGCGCTCGAACGAAAATCGAATCTTGCCAAAAGCTTATTGGGCGATGACGATGAGGCAACAGCAATAAGCCACCTGACCAAAGAAGAGATGTGCAACTTGCTTACAAATCATCAGTTACCTGATTGAAAACATGGCGACCCCGGGAGGATTCGAACCTCCGGCCTACGGATTAGGAATCCGTCGCTCTATCCGACTGAGCTACGGGGTCCAAAATTGAGTATAGTAATAATGAAGTGTTTGAATAATGAAAATAGCTCCAAACGATGATTTTGAACATATCTATATGCAAAAGTTTCGCGTATTGGCGTCGAGCTATGGCGAATTTGTAGAGTATGAGCGTGATCGAGCCGCGAGAGACATAGGCCTCCACTTCACGCAAACAAAAGGTCCAGCCGAATCTAAAATTGTCACCCCGGCATTGGCCTGGTTTCAGATGAAGAGTATCCGCGAGAGCAAGCTACCTTTCGAGGACTACCAATCGGACGAAAACTTAAAAATCTCAATTGAAACAAAGCATCTTGTATTTTGGCACCTCTGCGCCACCCCAACGTATCTTGTCATCTACGTCGAATCGGCTGACATATTTCATGTGCTAAACGTTAAGCGAAAGATTGAAGAAGACTTCGGCACGGAAATTCTACAAAGCAGTCAGAGGACCCATACTATAACCATGTCCAAACAGACAATTCTTGATGAAGGTGCATTCAAAAAAATAATGACCGACAATTTGCTAACAGAACTGCGAGCGCAGATTGAAGGCGAGGATGAAGAGGCGCAGAAGTTTCTGCGGGATAGCGAAATCATCAGATGGCTCTCACTAGCCGAAACGGACGATCAGATCAAAATTCGCGCCATGTTGATTAAATACATGTCCAAAACTAGGACCGAAGTTCACTTTCAGCGTTATGATGTAGAAGAGGAAGAATGGGTAGCCATTAGAGAACACTGGCAATATATGCTTCGCGATATCGACCAAGCCTTTCCTTATCTGGAGCTGAGCGCGTGCAACAAGGTAGAGATATCAGAAGATGGTGAGTGGGAGGATGCTGAAGAAATAGATCCGGAATGTTTGTTTGAATTGCCCAATGGAGAAATTTCGATTGCTGGACACCATGTTGAGATCTTCGCTCACTATCTCAATGTTAGTCTGAATTCGATTGGTCGGTCATGGGCAAACACGCTTACCGCACTCGAAAATGCGGAGGTGATTGCCGTTGACATGAGCCCCAAGTTCTTAAGCGTTGCTCCTTGGCACGACAGGGGATTGTAGTTTATGACAAATTCGGTACTTATCCGGTACTTGCGCCTGACGCCCAAAACCCAAGCGCTTGATCCGGTTGACCTTCCCGACCCCAGGGAATCAGATTCCTAATCTGTAGGCCGGAGGTTCGAATCCTCCCGGGGTCGCCATCCAGAATCGCCAGAGCAGGGGCAAGTGCAAGGACAGACAGAGTCTTTTGCCGTCTTAACAGTCCCACGCAAACAAGGTGACAGGCGCGAGAAACCGTGAAAACATGCCGCCATGGCACGGGGAGAGGATGACACGTTACGCGCATGGTGGGCGGCGGCACTTGACCGCGCCCGCGCGTATGCGCAGCGGCTCGACCGCAGAAGCTGGATCAAAATGGGGCTGCTCAGCCTGTTTGTGATCGGCACGAATGTCAGCTTTGCAGGCCATCTGCAAGACCTTTACACAAGCGGCGTTTATCACCGCCTCGTTATTTTTGGCATGATATGGGGCGCCGTCATCCTCTCGGTCATTCTGCTGGTCTGGCATCCGTCCAAAAGAGTGCGCCTGGGATGGGGAGCGCCCATCGTCATCTCATCCTTTATCGCCGGGTCTTTTGTCGCCATTGTCGGCAACCCGATGAGCTTCGCTGACATCTTGATGTATTGGGCGATGCGGGCGGACGCCAGCGATGCGCTTTATTCCTTTTGGGCCGGCATGGTCCCGCCGCTTCTCTTAGCAATCTGTGGCTTCACGGCTTTTTACCTCACGCCAACGCAATGGCCTTTTGCCCACCTTCGCACATGGCGCCTCTTGCCACAGGATCGCGGGTTCGGATTGCGCATCGCCGCCGCCTTCCCGATTCTACCTGTTCTGATGATCATTCTCGCCACCTATGGCATTGGCGGGCGCTTCACTGCGACGTTTCCCGTCCAATATAAGTCATTAACATTGCTCTCGATCGCGCTTGTGGAAGCGGTGCTGCATGATGTGCCGGACCGCGAAGCCGTCACCATTGGCATCGCCCAACCGCCTGCGATCACACATGTGGTGGTGATTGTCGATGAAAGCATTGCGGCGGATTTTATCGATATCAACCACAGACAAGGCACCACACCGGTGTTACTGGTGCATCAGGACAAGATTGCAAATTTCGGCTATGCCGCATCGACGCATAATTGCAGCGATCAAAGCAATGCGATGTTACGCTGGGGCATTGGCCCAGATAACTTTGCCGACGCCTTCACCCAGCCGACAATTTGGCAATATGCCCGCAAAGCTGGGTTTCACACCGTCTATATCGATGTGCAAAAGCGTGAAGGCATGCTGCAAAATTATATGACCGAAAAAGAGAAAACATCTATCGATGAGTTCATTCAATATAATGACGTGCCGCAGTCGGAAAAATCACGCGCGTTTGTGGAAAAAGATCTCCGCGCCGCAAGACATATCCAAGAGATGCTGAAACGCCCGGCGCCGCAGTTTATTTATGTGGTGAAGGAAGGCCTGCACTTTCCGTTTGAAGGAAAATATCCCGCCGACGAAAGTTATTTTGATAACCATATGTCTTTGCTGGAGCCAATCGGCACTGACAGAACACGGCTTCTCAACTCTTATAAGAATGGCGTGCGTTGGGCCGTCAATAAATTTTTTGAGGTGTTTTTAAGCGATACCGATTTATCGAACACGTTGGTGCTCTACACCGCCGACCATGGCCAAAATTTAATGGATCACGGCTTGCCGACCCATTGCCGGGCGGTCGATCCTCATTATACGGAAGGCTTGGTGCCGCTCTTTGCCATGACGGCAAACCCAACCCTGCTTGACCGGTTCCGATCGGGAGCGCAAAAAAACACACACGCCGCGTCACACAGCAATATCTATCCGACGCTGCTATCGCTCTTGGGATACGAGCCGCAAGCAATCGCAGAACACTACGCCCCAACACTTTTTGATCGCATCACGACACCGCAAGGGTTTGCGTCTGGATTTGTCTTTGACCAGCGCAGCGAGTGGACATGGAACACATTCCCAAAAGAAATTGTGCCGCGCGAGGCGGCACACTAAAACACCGCAAGACAATCGCTTAAGGGGGGGGCCCTTCATTCGGTTGCGATGGTGGCCCTGGTGACACAGGCTTAGGCGCAACTTGCGGGTCTGCTCTTTCAACGATCAAGATCACCCCTTCAACAGTGGTGACGCGCACTTGTGTTCCCGCAGGCATATCCGGCCCGCTGATTTTCCACATACTGTCATCGACAATCAATTTGCCAAGACCGTTGACAATCGGCTCATCAAGCGTAAACACACGGTCGATATATTGTGCGCTGCGCCGATTAAGACCACTGTCATCGGTCTTTGTCGGGTGCTTGCGCAGATAGGCGCGCCCCACCACAACACTGACAACAGACAGAACCGCAAAGATCGTGATTTGCGCGGCGGCGGACAACCCCGGCAGAAGAAGATAAACAAATCCCATCACACCGGCGGACACGCCAAGCCACAAAAACACAAAGCCAGGCACCAGAATCTCAACGATCACAAAAAGCACGCCGAAGACCCACCAAGTCCAATGGTTCAGATAGTCCATGATATTGCCATCCATCAGCCTGTCTCCTTATGCCTTATCCCACGGTCCATTATTGGGCCCGCCATCGGAATTTCTCGGTCCGATCTCTTTCCACAATTCGCCAATCCCGCCAATCGAGCCTAACACGCCCGAAACGTCGGTGGGCATAAAGAAGACTTTTTGGTTGGGCGACCGCGCAAACTGCTCCAGCGCTTCAACATATTTTTGCGCCACGAAGTAATTGACCGCCTGTGTGTCGCCCTGCGCAATAGCCTCAGACACCATATTGGTGGCTTTTGCTTCGGCTTCCGCTTCCCGTTCGCGCGCCTCTGCATCCCGAAACGCCGCTTCGCGTCGCCCTTCAGCTTCCAAAATCGCCGCTTGTTTATCCCCTTCGGCACGGAGGATTTCCGCCGCGCGTATGCCTTCCGCATCCAAAATGTTGGCGCGCTTTTCGCGCTCCGCTTTCATTTGCCGCGCCATCGCGTCCACGAGGTCTTGCGGCGGCTCCATGTCTCTGATTTCAACACGAGTCACTTTCAGGCCCCAAGGGGCCGTGGCGTCGTCCACCACATCCAAGAGCTGCGCATTGATGCGGTCGCGCTGGGATAATAATTCATCCAAATCCATCGATCCCATCACCGTCCGGATATTGGTGAGCGTTAGATTCAAAATCGCACGGGTTAAGTCACGCACCTCATAGGACGCTTTCGCAGCATCATTGACAATAAAGAAGACAACCCCATCGACACGCACAAGGGCGTTATCTTTGGTGATGACTTCTTGGCTCGGAATATCCAACACCTGCTCTTGCATATTCATTTTCATGCCGATCCGGTCCATTACAGGAATAATGAAATGCAAACCAGGGCGCAAAGTCCGCGTATAGCGCCCCCATCGTTCAACGGTAAATTCCGTACCCTGCGGCACCGTTTTCACCGCCAAAAAAACGAGGATGATAGCCAGAAAGAAGATGAAAAATGAAAAGAACCCAAAGGTCATGAAATCAGCTCCCTATTGCGAATCACAATCCATGGACAGCATAGCCTAACACACACCAAAGTTGCGCGAAGAATGCGTCCCGCAGTTTTGGATGTGGGGATTAAATTTGTCCAAAAGGTCCGGAAAATAAGGTAAAATCATGCCGTTCCGACGTGCGAGACAGATCCACAGGCACGGTGGACGGCGTATGCATGTGCAAGTAGCTTAGCGTCAATAATTTCACCTTACGCTCTCTGAGCGATGAGAGAGGACATCATGTTTATTAACTTTTGGTACGTGGCCGAAGAAAGTAAGAACGTCACAGACACACCTGTTTATGTGAAAATGCTGGGCCAGGATTTTGTGATCTTTCGCGACAGCCAAGGCAAAGCCCGTTGTTTGAGCAATATCTGCGTCCACCGCGGGGCGTCCCTTGCGGATGGCATCACCGCTGGTGACTGCGTGCAGTGCCCTTATCATGGCTGGCAGTTCGACGGCACAGGCGCCTGCACCCGCATCCCGTCTCTGGGGCCAGACGCGCAGATCCCAAGCCGCGCCAAAGTGGATTCCTATCCCGTGGAAGAACGTTACGGTCTGATCTTTGCGTTCCTCGGTGACCTGCCGGAAGAAGAGCGGCCACCAATTATGGAAATCCCCGAATTTGGAAAAGACGGGTATGCGGTGACCTATCAGCGTTTTGAGTGGGACTTTGATTACAAACGCTCCATCGAAAACGGCCTTGACGCCGCACATAATGAGTTTGTGCACACCACACACATCGCCACAGGCAGCGATGAAAATTATATTGTGCCTGACTTAAATTTAGTCGAGACGGAATATGGCTCAGGCTTTTTCAACGATCCGCCAGGACCGCCACTCGCGAATAAAAAAATGCGCGAAGCCTCTGGCCGCGAGGAAGATGCGAAGGTGCGCGTCGGAACCGGCCATCACGGCTGCAACTGTCTCTGGACCTTTATCTACCCGGTCCCTGGCATGGAAATTCTACAATATCTTTATGAGACACCGATTGATGAGGGACGAACACGGCTCATCCTGGTCAATATGCGTAACTTCATGCTTGAAGAAGAGCATGACGAGGCTGTGAAAGAGCGCAATGAATTCGTTGCGTTGCAAGACCGCGACGTCTTATTGAAGGTGCGCCCGGTCTTGACGCCAGAAACGCGCACGAAAGAAGTGTTTGTCACAGCAGACAAACCGATTGACCGCTATCGCCGCTTCGTCAAAGAATGGGAGGCCAATGGCTGGCGGATTGATGTGGATGAGGTCAATCGCACACAGAATCGCACCGCTTACGCCATCCCAAGCCCGGGACGCCGCACAGAGAAAAACTGGGTGATCGACGCTGTGCCGATGATCGATTCCTCATCTGCGCAAGCGCAAGCTGCGGCGGAGTAAGACGTCACGTCACACCGGCAAAGCCCCCGCAGCCACTCTTAATTAAGTGCTGCGTGGGGCTTTTTTTGTGCCTGTCTTCAAGAAAACCACGCCAAAGACAATCGCGATTGCCAGCACCCCTTGCCATGACGTTTGCCAAAATCCAAAACTCAACATCGATATGGTGATCAGGGCCGCAACCATCCCATACACCACAGCGACATCGCGGTCGTCATATGACCGATAAAGGCCAAGCAAGATACGGGTGAACACCGCCCACACCCCCAAAACAATCAGTACACCAATAAATCCCAATTCCAGCCAAATCTGCAACCCAACATTATGCGGATGCAAGGGCATGGCGGCGCGCTCGTCTTCATACACCTGCACCGTATCGTCATAGGTGCGCGACGCGCGAAAGCCATGCCCCGTTAAGGGGTCTTCAGCAATACGGTCACTGGCAAAATGCCATATCTCCACGCGGTGCGCCCATGAGTCAGGCAATCGTGTGCCATTGTCGAGCAACTCATCAGCATCAGGTGCAGATTCAATCATGAGAGGGATAAATAGCAGCACCGCGCCAACCACAGCCTGCGCAATGAGCAGGCCGGTCTTTTTCAAGCGCAAGACCCATAGATAGGCAAAGCCCGCCACCAGGAGAGAGACCAAAGCGGAGTTCATGGGTGAAAGTGCTGCGGTCAGCACACATATCACAAT
>JANQLI010000311.1 GCA_028280675.1 Alphaproteobacteria bacterium | reverse complement strand
GGCCTCCGCGAGGACCGCAAGTGGATCAGCCCCTTTTTCAAAACTGTAAACGCCATGCGAGATATGAATGGGCAGCTTCTGGCCTTCCCATTTCACAGGCACACGCATAATCACATCGACCAAGGACTGTGCTTTTTGCATAGCTTGATCGACATTGGCTTGGGCGAGAATCACACCAAATTCATCACCCCCAAGGCGTCCCAAAGCATCGGATGTCCGGATATTGTTTTGCAATAAGGTCGCGACATGATTCAAAATCGCGTCACCTGCCGCATGGCCAAACTGGTCATTGACATCTTTAAAATCATCCAGGTCGAAATAGATCACAGCCGCTTGGACATGATAACGTTCGGCGAAAGACGCAATACGTGTGAGCTCCCGCATAAAAGCGCGGCGATTTAAAATTGGTAAAAGGGCATCCAGATCAGCGAGCTCCTCCAGCTCACGGAGGCGACGCTTGTTGACATCAAGCTCACAGCGCAAATTATCGACCTCTGCCATCAAGTTCATAATGGCATCGCGGACCTTGGGCGTAAGTTCAGCTTCCGGTATTCCCAAGATCGCTCCGGAATCGGAGATTTGACGCACCCGACCGGTTTGACGTCTCGACGCGGACGGCGACGCTTTCGTCGTTGTCCCAACCCGTCTGACCGGTCTGGAATTATCGATTTTCATGGTGCGGTTTTGCCTTCCCATCGCACAGTGTGCGCAATCCGTCGAAATGACAGATTTCTGCCTTTTCGAGACCCTGCCGATTTATTGTTAACAATTTCCAAAGATTTCCCTCACATGCCTGATGACCTCAGAAGGTTTGGCTTGCCTTAAAGGCGCATTTGCCTATACTCCGCGGCTTTCTTTCGGCAATGATCATAGCGTTAGGCGATACAAATGGCTGAAGTTTCTCCTCAAGTGGGCATCATTATGGGCAGTCAATCCGACTGGCCAACCATGCGCCACGCGGCAAAAACCCTGGAAACGTTAGGGGTTGCTTACGAGAAACGCATCGTCTCAGCGCATCGCACGCCAGATCGGCTGGCCGACTACGCAAAAACAGCAAAAGACCGCGGATTGCAAGTGATTATTGCTGGTGCAGGCGGCACCGCGCATTTGCCAGGGATGACAGCCTCAATGACAGCGCTCCCCGTGTTCGGTGTGCCCATTGAAAGCAAAGCATTAAAAGGCATGGATAGCCTGCTCTCAATTGCGCAAATGCCAGGTGGAGTCCCCGTTGGCACTCTCGCAATTGGCAAGGCTGGCGCCATTAATGCCGCCTTATTGGCTGGGGCGGTGGTGGCGTTACACGACGCGAAAGTCGCAACGGCCCTCAACACATTCCGTCAAAACCAAACAAATAGCGTTGCAGATGTCCCCGTGGATGAGGATAAATAACAGTTATTATGACGACACAAGCGGCCGAGGCATCTGTTCTGGCACCAGGATCAACAATTGGCATTCTGGGCGGTGGTCAACTTGGGCGCATGATGGCAAGTGCCGCTGCCGAACTTGGCCTCAAAGTGCATATCTACGCTCCAGAGCAAAACCCTCCCGCTGCCGAACTCGCCGCGGTCACCACAACAGCCGCTTACACAGACGCCGCTCGCCTCGCAGCCTTTGCCGATAGTGTCGATGTGGTCACATACGAATTTGAAAACGTGCCTGCTGAAACGGCCGCCATTCTTGCTAAACATACGAACGTCTTTCCGGCGCCTGATGCTTTACGCATTGCACAGAATCGGTCTCTCGAAAAAACATTTCTCAATGATAATGGATTGGCCACGGCGCCCTTTCGAATCGTTGAGTCATTCAACGACTTACAAGATGCGATTGCTGAGATCGGCACACCATGCGTTTTAAAAACCCAAACCATGGGCTATGACGGCAAAGGGCAAGCAAAGATCGATTCAGCGGAAGATGCAGACACAGCCTGGGATGCCATCGGTCAAAAACCTGCCATTGTTGAAGCCTTTATTCCTTTTGACTGCGAGATTTCCGTGATTGCAGCGCGGGGGCCGGATGGCGCCATCGCGCTTTATGATGTCGTGGACAATGTGCACAAGAACCATATCCTGCACCAAACCCACGTCCCCGCACAGATTGACGATGACTTGATCACACATGCCCATGAGATGGCCCATACACTGATCAGCGCCCTGAATTATGTCGGCGTCATCGCCGTAGAGATGTTTGCCTGCGGGCATGACGAGAAGGGCAAGCCTCTTATTCTTGTGAATGAAATTGCCCCGCGCGTGCACAATTCAGGTCACTGGACCCAAGACGCCGCCGTCACCTCACAGTTCGAACAACATATCCGCGCCATTTGCGGATGGCCGCTTGGCGACACCTCCCGCACCCATAATGCTGTCATGACGAATCTGCTGGGGGATGATGTCAACGCCTGGCAGGACTTCGCCGCAAAGCCCAACACCAAAGTGCATCTTTACGGAAAAGCGGAAGCCCACGCAGGCCGCAAAATGGGCCACGTCACCGAACTTTTGCCAAAAGCCTGAGCTTAGGAGCGCGGCATCGTAAAAGGCGATGGGATCTGATCCATCATTTTGCGCATCTGGCCTTTGAATTTTTCAAAATCCATCACGTTTTCGATGCGGCGATCCAGAAACGCCCAGGTATCAGCATAATCTTCGCTTTCGTCCGAAAACCAATAGAGGACGGTGGAGGAATAAACGCCAGCCAAAGTGGCCCGTTTGGTATAGAAATTAAAATCGACCGACGTATCACCAATGCCATGCCAAATGGTATCGACGGTGTTGTAGAGAAGCGTTGTGCCTAAAACAGCGTTTTGCGGCAGACTGAGGAACGCCATGCTGCGTTTCACCACATCACGGTGATCGCCCATACCCTCAATTCGCATACGCACCGCTTTGGTGATTTTATCACGAATGCGCATATGCGAGAGATCCATGCTTCCAAGTGCTTCGAGAAGCGCCGCATCCGATTCTTGGCTGGCGTAGGTTAAAAGATCCGCCGCCCCATTGGGCAAGGCCAAAATCAACAAACCCTCATCCAGCCCGGCATCGCTCACAGCTTTTTCCATCATGGTCACGCTCCACCCAAGTTCCGGGATCAAGGGCTTCGCCGCCCGCCAGAGAGCGTCACGATACTCATCATAAGGGTCGGCTTGGGTCACGTTACTCTCCTTCCACAGGGGCGATGTGGTGACGGGCTTCGCTTTCAAAGATCAATTGGCTGAGATCGGTCATCCGTTGCGGATACAAAATCCCGTCCAGATGATCGCATTCATGCTGCACCACGCGCGCATGAAACCCTGTGGCTTCCCGTTCGATTAACCGGTCATCCGGTCCAACCCCACTATAGCGGATATGGGTGTAACGGGGAACCAGTCCCCGCAAACCTGGGACAGAAAGACACCCCTCCCAGCCCATCTCCATCTCATCCGTTAATATCTCAATTTCGGGATTGATCAGAACAGTCAGTGGGATCGCCGCCTCATCCTCATCGTTCCGCAAGGCTGGGACATGAAACATGACCAGACGCAGACTTTCATGTACCTGCGGGGCAGCGAGGCCTGCGCCTTGAATATCCTCTAAGGTCTCACGCATATCAGCAATCAAATGGACGATGCCGGACGCGGTTGGGTCTGCGACCGCCTCGGCCACCCTTTGCAGCACTGGATGGCCCATTTTTGCGATTTTGCGTATAGCCATGGCTCCACTATGCGCTTCTCCCCGCCCGCTGTCGAGCGGCGGAAAAGCGCATATTCTCCAAAAGGATGGCCAGATAAAGTGGGAACGCGTTTTTCGTCCAGCCATCTGAAAGATAAAGTAGACAGGCCCTTTTTCATTTGCTATGACGCGCGTCAACCAAAATTGAGATGGGCCAGGCCGCCTTATGCGGCTTTTTCTTTTGCCCAAAATGTTAAGAATTGAGGAGCACCGCGTGCAAATCGTCGTACGAGATAACAATGTCGATCAAGCCTTGAAAGTGCTGAAGAAAAAGATGCAGCGCGAAGGCACCATCCGGGAAATGAAGCGCCGGAAATTCTACGAAAAACCCTCTGAGCGCAAACAGCGCCAAAAAGCCGAAGCCGTGCGCCGCGCCCGTAAATTGGCCATGAAACGCGCCAAAGCAGAAGGTTTGGTGCTGAAACGCCGCTAAGCGTTAACGGATATATTCAGACATGGAAGCCGCGTTCATCTGAGCGCGGTTTTTTATTATGACCTTCTCACCAATGCCAAGGTCGTCGCTGTTGTCAGATACAAAGCTGCAACAACTTTATTTTGCACATGACGGAAACGCCGCATGGCCTCTTTCGCGTATCCCGCAAGTAAGGCCCAACAACTGTCAAACAGAGTCGCAAGGACCAGATTGGTGAGACCTAAAATGGCCAATTGCAGTGTTACATCACCATGCGGGTCAATAAATTGCGGAAAAAACGCGCTATAGAAGAGCAAAGTCTTTGGGTTGGTCATCGAAATGAGAAAGCCCTGCCAGAACATTTTCTGGTGAGCGCCAGGGACAACACTCTCCTCTAGCGGCGGCGCTGACCATGTTGTGATCGCTAAATAGATCAAGTAAGCGACACCAACCCAACGCAACCACACAAACCAATCGGACAAAAGCATGAGGAATGACAAGACACCGAATGAAATAATCACGAGTTGGCAAAATATCGCTGTGGATGTCCCAGCGACCGTGATCAACCCTTGCCGCGATCCGTAGGCAAGACTATTCGCAACAATCAATGTGACATTCGGCCCTGGAATCAAAATCAGAGCCGTAACAGCCATCACAAAAGCGAGATATAGTTCAATCGACATTGTGTCTCCCATGCTTCAGCAAGAGCTAAAGCATAGGAAACTTGTTAGGAGAATAAAAGCACCTGATTAGAGCGCTTTGACGATGTTTTCGACCATTTTCTTAGCATCCGAAAACAACATCATGGTGTTATCGCGGAAGAAAAGCTCGTTCTCGACGCCCGCATAACCCGATCCCATGCCACGCTTCACGAACAAAACCGTATTGGCTTTTTCCACATCCAAGATCGGCATACCGTAAATGGCGCTGGTGGTGTCGGTCTTTGCTGCCGGGTTCGTGACATCATTGGCGCCAATGACAAAAGCCACATCGGCGTTGGCAAATTCTGAGTTGATGTCTTCGAGCTCAAACACTTCGTCATATGGCACGTCTGCTTCCGCAAGCAGCACGTTCATATGACCAGGCATCCGTCCCGCGACCGGGTGAATGGCATAAGAGACCTTGACGCCTTCTTCTTTGAGCATCTCGGCCATTTCTTTCAGGGCATGTTGCGCTTGCGCCACCGCCATCCCATAACCGGGAACGATGATCACCGAACCGGCATTCTTCATAATGAAGGCCGCATCATCGGCACTGCCTTGTTTGACAGGACGGGTTTCGACTTGACCGCCAGCCGCCAGATCAGTCTCGCCGCCAAAGCCGCCAAGAATCACGCTAATGAAGGAGCGGTTCATGCCCTTACACATAATGTATGAGAGGATCGCCCCTGAGGAGCCGACAAGCGCCCCGGTGATAATCAGTGCGGTATTTTCCAGCGTAAAGCCAATGCCTGCTGCCGCCCACCCAGAATAAGAATTGAGCATGGACACCACGACAGGCATATCCGCCCCGCCAATAGGGATGATGATGAGAATGCCAATCGCAAAGGCAAGAAGGGTTAGCGTCCAAAAGAGAAAATGACTTTCACTCATCACAAACGCAAAGATCAAAATAAAGAGCAAAATGCCAAGGGCTGCATTCAGCATATGCTGCATCGGAAAGACAACCGGCGCGCCGGAAACCACCCCTTGCAATTTTGCAAAGGCCACGATGGAGCCTGAGAATGTAATCGCCCCGATCGCCACACCTAATGACATTTCAATCAAGCTCGCGGCTTTGATCGTCCCTTGTGTGCCGAGATCAAACGCTTCCGGCGCATTCAGCGCCGCGCCCGCCACAAGCACCGCCGCTAAACCGACAAGACTATGAAACGCCGCCACCAATTGCGGCATGTCGGTCATCGGAATACGGCGGGCAATCACCGCGCCGACACCACCGCCGATGCCAATGCCCAGTAAGATCAAGAACCACGACAGAAAACTAGACGGACTGGCCAGCAGAAGCGTTGTCACAACCGCGATCGCCATACCAATGATGCCGAACATATTCCCCTGACGCGATGTCTCCGGAGACGACAACCCGCGCAAGGCAAGAATAAACAGAACACCCGAAACCAGATAAAGAAGGGCAGCTAAATTTGCAGACATATTCGCGGCCCCCTAGCGTTCTTTTTTCTTATACATGGCAAGCATGCGTTGGGTGACCAAAAAGCCCCCAAAAATGTTCACACTCGCTAAGACAAGAGCCACAAAACCAAGAAGGCGCGCCGTTCCGCCGCCCTCACCCTCGACATCGACAAGATCGACACCAGTCGCCAGCAAGGCGCCAACCACAATCACCGAGGAAATCGCATTGGTGACTGACATCAGCGGCGTATGCAGCGCTGGCGTCACGCTCCACACCACGTAATAGCCAACAAAGATCGCGAGCACGAAAATCGACACGCGAAAGATAAAGGGGTCAATACCATGCACACCCGCTGTTGCGGCCGCAGCCAATTCCGCCGCATCAGCAAGAGCTTCCACGGCTTGATCGTTGGCCGCTTCCGCAGCTTGCGCCGCGTCCTCCGCTTTCTCAATAGCTTCTTTCAGATCCTGGGCCATTAGCTCTGCCCTCCTTCAGCAAAGTTTGGATGCACAATCGCCCCATCCTTTGTCAGACATGTTCCGGTTATAATTTCGTCTTCCCAATCTATTTCAAGCGCGCCGCTTTCTGCATTAATCAGTGGGGTGATGAAGTTGAGAAGGTTTTTGGCGTAAAGCGCCGATGCATCCGCAGGTAATCGCCCAGGCACGTTATGATGCCCGACAATCGACACGCCATCCACATCAACGATGTCACCGAGCTTCGCAAAAGCGCAATTGCCGCCTTGCTCGACAGCAAGGTCAATAATCACCGATCCTGGCTTCATGCTTTTCACCATCTCTTCCGAGATCAATTTCGGAGCAGGCTTTCCAGGAATCAACGCCGTACAAATCACAATGTCTTGTTTTTTAATCGTGTCGGCAATAAGTGCGGCTTGCTTTTGTTTATACTCATCACTCATCTCTTTGGCGTAACCGCCGGATGTTTCCGCTTCTTTGGTTTCGTCGCTTTCCACCATCACAAACGTGCCGCCCAGACTTTCGACTTGTTCTTTGGCAGCAGGACGCACATCTGTCGCCGACACAATAGCGCCAAGGCGTTTGGCCGTCGCAATCGCTTGTAAGCCAGCGACCCCTGCCCCCATCACCATGACACGGGCTGGGGCAATCGATCCTGCCGCCGTCATCATCATTGGGAAAGCACGGCCATAAACATTCGCCGCATCGAGCACCGCTTTATACCCCGCAAGGTTCGATTGCGAGGATAGCACATCCATACTTTGTGCACGGGTGATGCGCGGCATAAATTCCATGGCAAACGCATTCACACCGGCATCCGCACAGGCTTTCATCGCATCGGGATCATTGTAAGGCGAAAGAATAGCTGCAAGCATGGCGCCTCTTTTCATGTAGCCGATCTCTTCCGGCAAAGGGCGTTGCACCTTAAACACAATGTCGGCATCTTTAAGCGCGTCCATCGCACTTGCGGCAATCGTGGCGCCCGCCTCTTGATAGTCAGCATCCAGCATACGCGCCTGATCGCCAGCACCCGCTTCGACCACAACATCCAGCCCAAGAGCTTTCAGTTTTGTCACGGTCTCTGGAGACGCGGCCACGCGCGTTTCATGCTCGCGGCGCTCTTTTGGTATCGCTACTTTCATGAACGTTGTCCTGTGGATTGAAGAGGCCGCTAACTCTGAAAAGAGGCAGCGGCCAAAAGAAGAATTTTACGTGATGTGACTTTGGCCCGGTGTTCCTAGAGAGGCGCGCCGACACCATCATACCAAATTGTTGTGAAGATCGTCCCCAACACCGCAAGCGCAAATGCGCCAATCGTGCACCATTTCACAAGAACCGTGAAACCGGAAAAGGTTTGCTGATGCTGGGCAATATCCATTTCACCAATTTTGTAGTCTGAGTCCGCCATAATCATCCCTTCTCTATACCTACGGAGGTCAGCCCCAAAGAGTAAATCCAGTGGGTCAATTTGGGGGGACTATACCAAATGTGTTGCGCTGCACAAGTGCGGCAAAGCTTCACAAACCAAGAGATTTTCTCATCTTTCGACTGCAATCGCTCAGCCGTAGCGGCAATGGTCATCAATAAAAGGGAAGGCGGAGCAAGTACCCAAAAACAGTCCGAACCCGGCCCGCAACAAAGCAGCATCTATATTCCAACCCCTTGATTTCAAATCGTTTTCCAGAAAAGTGTCCCGAGATTGTACAGTTTAAAGCGGATCTTAACGAATGCTCGGTCATGATGCCGGCACATAACAGCGCCGTACATCACCTCTTAAGCTGACAGTGCGGTCAATGACGTCTTTTAGATCACTATATTATGGGTAGGACGAGGGAAGCATGGCACAAAAGATCCTAATCACTGATGACGATCCGACACAGCGCCGTCTTTTAGAGGCCACGATTGAGCGTATGGGCTATGAAACCGCTCAAGCGGATGGGGGACAAGCCGCTATCGATTATCTCGAATCGGACGCTGGCGAAGATGTCGGTCTGGTCATGCTGGATTTGGTCATGCCGGACGTGGGCGGCCATGATGTGCTAGAGCGCATCCATCCAAAACGCCCCGATTTGCCCATGATTGTCCTCACGGCGCAAGGCGGCATCGAAACGGTGGTCAATGCTATGAAAGCCGGGGCGGTGGATTTCTTTGTCAAACCTGCAAGCCCTGAGCGCATCAAAGTCGGGATTGAAAACGCCTTTAAGATGAGAACCCTTGCTGGTGAGGTGAAACGCCTCAGCAAGCGGAAATCCGGCCTCATGACCTTTGATGATCTGATTGCTAACAGCCCAGCTATGCACCAAGTGATTCGCCTGGGCAAACGGGCTGCAGCCTCAAATATTCCGATCCTAATCGAAGGGGAAAGCGGCGTCGGTAAAGAAGTGATCGCCCGCGCGATTCAAGGACACTCTGATCGTGCTGGCTGCCCATTCGTGACCGTCAATTGCGGCGCCATTCCCGAGAACCTCGTTGAATCGATACTCTTTGGGCATGAAAAGGGATCCTTTACCGGTGCGGCTGCCAAACACCTCGGTAAATTCCAAGAAGCCAATGGCGGAACCATTTTCCTTGATGAGATTGGGGAACTGCCCCTTGATATGCAGGTCAAACTGCTGCGCGTCCTACAAGAAGGCGAGGTGGACCCCATCGGCTCGAAGAAGCCTGTGAAAATTGATGTCCGGGTGATTTCCGCCACCAATAAAGACCTTCTTGCGCGTGCACAGTCTGGCGAGTTCCGCGAAGATCTTTATTACCGCCTCAATGTGTTCCCGATTCAGATTCCACCGCTTCGGGAACGCACGGGCGACATTGAGCTGCTCAGTCATTATTTCATTGAACGCTTTGCCGCGGAAGAAAACAAAAGCATTACCGGCATGGATGACACCACGCTGAACATGCTGAGCACCTATAGCTGGCCTGGCAATGTGAGGGAATTGGAAAACACCCTTTTCCGCGCCGTCGTTCTCGCCGATGGCGACACGTTAACGGTCAATGATTTCCCACAAATTCAGAACTTGCTTGGCATTGCCCTACAAGCTCCAACCAGCACGCCTGAGTCTGGGGATGTGAATGACTCTGCAATGGCTTCACAAACAATCACTTCACCACATCAAGATGAATCCGGTGCGATTATCGCGATTGATCCGATGGGCCATTTACGCAAGCTCGAAGATATTGAAGGTGAAATGATTCAACTCGCGATCGATGTCTATTCCGGGCATATGTCGGAAGTCGCCCGCCGCTTGGGGATTGGCCGCTCGACTCTTTACCGCAAAGTGCGCGAATTGGGCCTTGAGAAAAAAGCGGCAGGTGAATAAGCTAATCAAGCTCACCCAAAGCATGCAGATAAAGATCCAGGAGCGCTTCTTGCTCCTGGCGGTCCGATTTGTCCATCTTCCGTAAACGGACGACCTGACGCATAATCTTCGAATCGAAGCCATTGCTTTTGGCTTCGGCATAAACCTCGCGTATGTCCGCAGCAAGGGCCGCTTTTTCCTCTTCCAACCGTTCGATGCGCTGAATGAATGCGCTTAATTGACCAGCAGCGATCCCACCTGCTTGGGTCGCCCCATTTGCACCCGGCGTGTCACTGGATTCGACATTGACGTCACTCATGAAAGACCCCTTCCCATTTACCGCCGCCACATCGGCAGCTCACCATGATCCAGCCTTAATCGGCTGGTTTATTTTTCTCAAACGCTGCTAATTGCTCTGGCGTTGCGTCAGTTTGATACTTCTCTTTCCATTCTGCGTAAGGCATGCCGTACACCATTTCCCGCGCCGCCTCTTTATCCATATCAAGGCCACGGTCCGCTGCAGCATCCGCCACCCAATTCGACAAACAATTGCGGCAGAACCCAGCCAAAATCATCATGTCGATATTCTGGACATCTGTGCGCTGACGCAAATGCGCGACAAGACGGCGAAAGGCCGCTGCTTCCAGTTCAGTTTGGGTTGGGTTACTCATGTTGACACCCTTTCGGAATCAGAACGGACAGCAGGTATGCCATGATTCTCTTTTAAATGCTCGGATCGTTTTCGCCGAAGCTCTGCATCAGAGATATTTTCATAAATAAATTCGTCAAGAGGACCTTCATGATCAAAAAGCGCATGCACCATTGATTGGACGTCTTCTTGATGCATCGGCGCAAAGGGCACATTGCGTCCCTTAATCGTATCAAGGGCATAAGGGGAGCCTTGCGGCGCCAGCGCCCCATGCAGGCTAATATAGGCCTGCACATCTGTAACGACCGACTCATCTTCCAACACCACCTGCGCGCCATCCAGCACCGGGCGGTGATATTCAATGCCAAGGGTTTCGGTGGCGTCCATCACCTCAAGCTGGTCCTCGGTCAAAAGGTTGACGAAAACCTCCACTTCCGCCCCTGGGGCCGATGTCAGCGTGGCAGGCATGGAGCCGTAGGAACAAAACTTGGCTGAATAGACGACACAGTAATTTTGCAAACGCACACGCAATGTAGGGACAACCGCACCGGGCAAAGCATCGCTAAACTTCTGCGCCAAGCGCTGCGGCGAGGCGTTCGATCCGGACGCGATGACCGCCACGCGCGGCGCGTCATTGGCGGCGATATCAAGGTCCTGCTCACGCAGATGGCTGAGGATATGTTTTTCATCCCCAGCATGGTCGATATGCGCCGATGTCCACCCGCCACCGGTAAGCCGTGTGACATCATGGCTTTCCCCATCCACATAAATGAACGAGCGCGCCGGCACATCAAACGGATACGCCTTGGCCCAGGCCACAGCTTCATGTTTGTATTTGGGTGACATACGTTCCTCAAGACTAATAGATGAAAAGTCCTAACAACAAAGATGAGCCGTCGCAAGAACAGCCTGACATAGACCATTCTCGGGTAAGCCCACCATTTTTTGCGACGTCCCCGCGAAAGCGGGGAACCAGGGAGGCTGTGCCGCACCCACATGCGTCCCTGGGTCGTCCGGTCGAGCCGGACGACGTAGATGAGGGCAAACGGGGGCCTTCTTACAAATGCAACGTTACTTTCGAAGCTGCATGCGCACAGTTTTTTCCGTACACTCAGATCATGGCCCAGTCATCAAAGCAGCTTCTGACCGATTGTCTCTACGCCGCAATCAAAGCCGCGCACCCAGCCGTCTGTTTGCCCGCGCATCTGCCGCCCGCACCGCATAGCAATGTTATTGTGATTGGCGCTGGCAAGGCAGCGGCCGCCATGGCGCAGGTGGTCGAAGACAAATGGCACACCCTGATCGATGAGGCGCGCTTATCCGGCCTTGTCATCGTGCCCTATGGCAGCGCTCTGCCAACCCGCTGCATTGACGTCATCGAAGCCGCCCATCCCGTGCCGGACCAAACAGGGACCACCGCCGCACGCGGTCTGTATCACAAAGCCCTAGAAGCAGGCGCAGATGATCTTGTCGTGGTGCTTCTTTCGGGTGGCGGGTCATCGCTGATGGCTTTCCCGGCGGGCGACATTGCCCTCGCGCAAAAGCAAGTGATCACGGATGCTTTGTTGCGATCCGGCGCCACCATTGATGAAATAAATTGCGTGCGCAAACATCTCTCGGCGATCAAAGGCGGTCAACTTGCCAAAGCGGCTTCGCCAGCGCGGGTGCTCGCCCTCGTCATTTCCGATGTGATCGGCGATGATCTGTCGGTGATTGCCTCGGGCCCGACCGTGCCAGACCCCACAACCCGGTATGACGCCATGGGACTCTTAGTGAAATATGACATCGATATCCCCGAAGAGGTGATTGTGCATTGCCAATTCGCGCGCAATGAAACGCCAAAAGAAGGGGATGCGTGCTTTGAAAACACCACGAACACATTAATTGCGCGGCCGATGGAGTCATTAGAGGCTGCCGCAAAGCATGCGCGGGAGAAAGGTTATGACGCTGACATCCTCAGTGATGCCATCGAAGGAGAAGCACACGAGGTGGGCAAGAGTCTCGCCGCGCTTGCGGTGGCGAAACAACAGCAAGGGTTTCGAGGTCTCTTACTGTCAGGGGGCGAAGTGACCGTAATGCAGAAACACAAGGCGACATCACATGGTGGGCCGAACCGGGAATGCGCCCTTGCTTTTGCTTTGGCCTTAAAAGGAGCACCGGGCATAAGCGCCCTCTTTGCCGATACAGATGGCGTTGATGGCAAAACCCATACGCATGATCCCGTTGCCGGAGCCTATGTAGATGAATGGACACTCAAGCGTCTTAAAGCAAGAAACCTTGATATAAAAAAGGTGTTGCGTCATCACGCGTCAGAAGACGGTTTCGAAAAGATTGGCGATTCGATACGCACAGGCCCCACGCATACGAATGTGAATGATTTTAGGGCGATTTTGGTGGCGTAGACTGAATGAAAAAAGAATACATGTGAACGGTCAATAACAATTTCTTATGTCACCTTCGGGCAAGCATAACCCTTCAGGGGCATACGCAGAACCGGAGATCCATTCTCTATACTTTACACAACATTGTCGTGGATCATTCGATATGCCTGGATCCCCGGTGCTTCGCGCGATGCGCTCGCCCGAGGATAACAACAGTGCTTAAATCCCCCGCCCTTCAACGTCGGGTGACATCTTTTCAACAAGCTCTGCAATGTCAGTCAAATGTGGATTGACAGCAAGGGCTTTGCGAAACGCATCAAGCGCCTTTTGTTCATTGCCATATTCAAGAAAGATTTTACCCAATCCAGCCCAGGCGCCAAAGTGCCGGGGCTCAAGCGCCACAACCCGTTCAATATCGCGCACCGATTCATCATACCGTTCCATCACATAGAGAAGGGTTGCGCGGCGGTTCCACCCTTCCGCATAATTGGGCGCCAAGTCCACCACATCATCAAAATGTATAAGGGCGGTTTCATAATCTCCTTCCCCTTGCGCAACGATGGCGCGGTTCATGAGAAGATCAATCGAGTCGCTCTCTGTTTCACGCCAAATGTCTTGAATACGGTCTTGAATGGTTTCGGCCGTGCGCCCGTCAGATGTTGTGGCTAAGTCGTCAAACAAATCATCTAAATCAGGATCGGTTTGATCAGCCCCCGATGGGGACACGCAGAACAGTATCAATGCGCATACATATACAAGGCAGTGTTTCATGGATCCCATCTTACACCAAACCATGCGGCGAAATCATGTCAGTCAACAAAAATTGACTCGTCCAGATCCTCGCGTGTCACACCTTCAAATCCGAGAATAAAATCCGCGCCATACATCATCGAAGGCGTTTGAAATCCAGGACGCACATCGCCATTCATCGCCCGTGTGGCAATGTCAAGCGCCGTCCAAGACGTCAGCTTATAGGCTTCCGGTGTTGTCAGACGCGCAGTGAAGCGCTTGCGGCAGCCATCAACCATTTCCGCAACAATGGTGCATTGGCCTTTGGCGCGCATCTCTTCGTCAGGACCTTCCGGGCGCTTATCGATTTGACGATGAATAAACGCCTGGCCCAGACGTGTTTGCATCAGCCACGCCATCGGCCCTTTCATGGTCATGGCTTTTTCAAGATCGGGGCGCGATTCAAAAAACACGTCGATGTCCGGCGCGCCAGTGGAATGGTAGGCGGTCGCCACATCGCCCCAACTCACAGCCAGTGCCGGTCGTGGCCCTTTGCCGAAATCGATGTGTCGTTTCATGGGTTCAGAAAGTT